>JBBSHC010000130.1:0-7539 GCA_038253425.1 Leptolyngbyales cyanobacterium
GCAGCGCTGCCGATGCTCAACACTGTGCGGCTGAATTTGTTGGTCGCTTTCAGTGTGCCGATCGCCCCGGTTTCCCGGCAATGGCATTGACGGCTGATACCGCTGTGTTGACGGCTTGGACGAATGATGTGGGCTATGAAAGTGTCTTTGCCCGTCAGGTAGAAACGTTTGGTAAAGCGGGTGATGTGCTTTTAGGCATTAGCACCAGTGGTCGATCGCAGAATTTGATTCAGGCGTTTAACGTGGGACGCTGGCAGGGGCTTACTTGCATCGCTCTAGTGGGCGGTGATGGCGGCGATCTCCAACCCTTAGCAGACCACTGTATTCGGGTACCCTCTGCCGAATCACAGCACATTCAGGAAGTGCAGATTGTGATCATCCATCTTCTTTGCGAACTAGTGGAAGCACGCTTTATGGCTGAAAAGCAGGCGGCAAAACGCGAACAGCCCTTAGCAGGTGAAATTAAAGCCGTCGAACTCCTGATGGAAAAAGCCTTTTCACCCGATCAAGTGCCCGTTAGCGTAGCGACGCCCACCACCCCCTATGAGCATGGGCTGGCACACTGCACCAATGATTGATTACCGCTTTTACAGATCGCAGCTTTGAACGGATAGCAACAGACAGAAACCGCGATCGCTCCCCCTATCCGATCGCACAAGACACACCCTTCATAACTTTGAGGAGCACCCCAAACGATGATTGAACTGACTGGCATGGTTGCACTGGTGACAGGCGGCGGACGAGGCTTAGGCGAAGCCATCTGCCGGATGCTGGGTGAGGCAGGCGCGATCGCGATCGTGGCTGATATCCGCGAAGAGTTAGCTCAAAACGTCGCGTTAGAAATTCAGGCAGACGGTGGCAAAGCCAAAGCCATGCGGCTAGACATTTGCGATGAAAATCAGGTCGCGATCGCAGTCGAGCAAATTGTTCATGAATTCGGTCGGCTCGATATCCTGATCAACAACGCGGGCACTGATGTCACCCTGCCCATCGATGAACTGACGATCGCCGATTGGGATCGGGTGTTAGCCGTCAATTTGCGTGCCCCCTTCGTTTTGTCAAAGCAGGTGTTGCCGATCATGCAGCAGCAGCAACGCGGACACATCGTCAACATCGCATCAACCGCATCCAAACGCGCCTGGGCAAATGCGTCTGCCTACCATGCCAGTAAATGGGGCTTGTTGGGCTTCAGCCACGCCTTGCATGTCGAAGCGCGATCGCACGGCGTTAAAGTCACAGCCGTTATCGCAGGCGGTATGCAAACGCCCTTTATCCTCGATCGCTTCCCCGACACACCACTAGACAAGCTGCAAGATCCCAAAAACGTAGCAGACACCATTCGCTACGTCTTGTCGCAACCCGCTGCAACCGTCATCCCTGAAGTGATGGTCGTCCCCATGCAGGAATCATCGTGGCCCTAAGGGAGGAGAAAGTTTTGAGTTTTGAGTTGTAAGAGGGATGAAGAATCAAGCTGTTTTTTTAGATAAAGATGGCACCTTAATCGAGGATGTGCCGTACAACGTTGATCCAGCGCAGATGCGGCTAACAGTGGGTGCAGGCGTAGGGCTACAGCAGTTGCACGCGATCGGCTATCGGCTGATTGTCATTTCAAACCAGGCAGGGGTCGCACGGGGATATTTCCCAGAAGCCGCTCTAGCAGGGGTTGAAGCACAACTGCGCCGTTTGCTAGAGCCGTTTGATGTGCCGCTGGCTGGCTTTTACTACTGTCCCCATCATCCTAACGGCACAGTGGCAAAGTATGCGATCGCTTGCCACTGCCGCAAACCTGCACCCGGAATGCTCCTGCAAGCTGCCCGTGAGCATAACCTTGATCTCACCCGCTCATGGTTTATTGGCGACATTCTGCACGATGTAGAAGCGGGTCGCCGCGCAGGCTGTCAGACCATTTTGCTAGACAACGGCAACGAAACCGAATGGAACCTGTCTCCCCAACGAGTACCCCACCATGTAGCGGCTGACTTGGCGCAAGCAGCAAACATCATCGCACCAGCAGCCAAAATTTCTCCTACTTCAACGTTGTTGAGTACTCAGTAAGTTGAGTGCCCAGTCACTGCTTAGTCACTATTAACAACCATCGCAACTCAAAACTTTTAGCCTTTAGCCTTCCTCCCCCCTTCCTCCCCATGCCCCCCGATCGCACCAACCTTATCAACACCTTCGTCGATCGCCATATTGTCGTCATCGGCGATGCCATGTTGGATAGCTACCTCATGGGCGAGGCAACGCGTCTGTGTCCAGAGGCTCCAGTGCCCGTAGTTGCGCTCAGCGATCGCCAGGATCTTCCCGGTGGTGCAGCAAACACGGCTGCCAATCTTCGTAACTTGGGTGCCAACGTTTCCTTTCTCTCCGTCATTGGTGACGATGGCGAGGGTCGCCGTTTACAGCAAATCCTGGAGCGTTACGGCATCGCAGCCGATCAGTTATTGATACAGCCCTCTCGATGCACGTTAGTCAAACAGCGGGTGATGGCAGGGTCGCAAATGCTGGTGCGACTCGATCTGGGAAGTACAGAGGCGATCGCGCCTGACATCGAACAGCAGCTTATGGATCGCGTTATGGATCGGTTCTCACACTGTGATGCCGTGCTCATTTCAGACTATGGCTACGGCATTTTGACGCCCGGTGTCATGCGCGCGATCGCGTCGCTGCAAGCCCAGTCACCCAAACTGATCGTGGCAGACTCCAAACAATTGGCAAACTACCGCTCAGTCGGCATCACCGTTGCCAAACCAAACTACGCGCAAGCCCTCCAGTTACTTGCTCAGATGGACGCTCCAGGGTTCCCCGAAGAGACAAGCACCCGCTGCGATCGCATCGCCCACTACAGCGATGCATTGCTTGACTGTACCGGAGCCAAGATGGTCATTGTCACCCTGGATGCCGATGGTGCCCTGCTACTGCAACGCCATGCCGCCCCTCTACACATTCCAGCCAAAGCTGCTCAATGCGCGTTTACCACCGGAGCGGGCGATACCTTCAGCAGTGCCTTAACCCTGGCACTTTCAGCAGGCGCAACGGTGGCAATAGCAGCCGATCTTGCCGCAACCGCCGCCGCTATTGTCGTGGCAAAAGAAGGTACGGCAATGTGTTCTGCAACAGAACTACACAGGCAACTGGAGGAAGAGTCCCTGCGCGAAAGGGAGCGATCGCAGAAGGCTGAACCGAGACTCAATGCCGTGACGGATGGCAACTCAACAACTAACTTAACGACTAACGACTTAACAAAGGAGGTTGCATGACCCTACAAGAGCAGTGGCAGCAGGCAAAAAATATTTTGTGTGTGCGGCTAGACGCGATCGGGGATGTGTTGATGACCACACCCGCGATCCGGGCACTCAAACACGCCGATCGCACCCGCAATATTACCCTACTGACCTCCCAGGCGGGGGCTGAAGTTGCCTCACTGATACCCGATGTCGATCGCGTCATTACCTACGATCCACCCTGGATGAAGGCAACCGCACCCCGACCCAACAATCAACTGGAACTGGCAATGATAGAACAGTTGCGATCGGGTCAATTTGACGCCGCCGTTATTTTTACCGTGTTTAGCCAAAATCCGCTGCCGTCTGCGTTGCTGTGTTACCTGGCAGAGATCCCGCTGCGCCTTGCCCACTGCCATGAGAACCCCTATCAGCTTCTCACTAACTGGGTGCTCGACCCCGAACCTAGCAGTGGCATTCGTCATGAAGTGCGCCGTCAGCTCGATCTCGTTGCCAGTGTGGGCTGTCGGGTTGCAGACGAGCGCCTTACCATCAGCGTGCCCGAAGACAGCTATCAACGAGTAGTCTACCTGCTGCACGAACGGTTTGATATTAGCCAACCCTGGGTGGTGATCCATCCGGGGGCATCAGCCGCATCACGGCGTTACCCAGCCGATCGCTTTGCAGCCGTTGCCCGTCGCCTGGTATTAGATGCTAACTGTCAGGTCGTCTTCACTGGCACCGAGTCAGAACGATCGCTCGTAGAAAGCATTCAAACAGCAATGGGAACGGAGTCTCATTCGTTGGTTGGCTGTCTCGCTTTAGCAGAGATGGCAGCACTCCTGGCGATCGCGCCTCTCCTGATTGCCAACAACACCGGACCCGCCCATATTGCCGCTGCTGTGGGAACCCCCGTCGTCGATCTCTACGCCCTGACTAATCCCCAACACACGCCCTGGGGCGTTCCCAACCGGGTGCTGTGCCACGATGTACCCTGCAAATTCTGCTACAAGAGCATCTGCCCCGAAGGTCATCACCATTGTTTGAGCCTGGTGACACCAGATGCCGTTTTTCGTGCTGCCTGTGAACTGTTGGACTACAGCGCCTCAGAACCCATTGGCTTAGATGTAAGCGGGTTAGATAAGAGTGGGCTTAAAGAGTCCCTGTTTCCCTTGCTGGCGATCGCTTCCAGCCCCTGTGACCCCAACCAGCAGCCAGAAGTATCCGTGCAATCAGCACAGGCGGTGTGGCGATGACGGCAGTTGATATTTTGATTCCCACTTGTAATCGTCCCGCTGCCCTGGCAGTCACACTCACCAGTTTGGTTGCCCAAACCTTTCGCAACAGTCGCATCATTATTTCCGATCAAACCGAAACCGCTAACGTCGCAGAGGCAGGCGAAGTACAGGCAGTGGTGCGAGTGCTACAAGCGCATGGGCACAGCGTTGAATTACACAAACACCTGCCGCGACGAGGCATCGCTGAACAGCGTCAATTTCTGCTGGATCAGGCAACTGCTCCCTACATCCTCTTTCTGGATGACGACCTCATTCTGGAAGCGAACGTCATCCAACACCTGCTCACAACCCTTCAGGCAGAAAACTGTGGCTTCGTGGGCAGCGCCCCTCATGGGTTGAGCTTTCGGCAGGATGTGCGCCCCCATGAGCAGGCGATCGAGTTCTGGCAGGGGGCAGTGCAACCCGAAATTGTACGACCAGACACACCGCAATGGGAGCGTTGGCGGCTTCACAATGCAGCCAATCTTTACCATGTGCAGCAGCGCTTGGGTTTGGCAGTTGATCACTCACGACGCTACAAAGTGGCATGGATTGCGGCTTGCGTTCTGTACGATACAGCCAAACTTCGCAGTATCGGTGGCTTCAACTTCTGGCGCGACCTACCACCCAATCACGGTGGGGAGGATGTGTTGGTGCAGCTTCAACTCATGGCACACTACGGCGGCTGCGGGTTGATGCCCTCTGGTGTGTATCACCAGGAGATCCCAACGACCATTCCCGATCGCCAGGTTGCCGCTGATAAAGCGATCGCCTGGTCGCTGCCTGCGCCCTCGTTCCGGAGATAGCTGCCGTGAAGACAATTTTGTTCATCGAACTCTTGGGCGGCATTGGTGACGTGTTACTTGCCCTGCCTGCCATCCAAGCGCTCGGTCGCTCCTACCCCGAAGCAAAACTTACCGTTCTCACCTTTACACCGGGCAACGAACTAATCACTAGCGATCCCCTCATTCATCACGTGATCTGGGTCGATCGCGCACAGAATCAGGCTCATCATGCGCGTAATGTGGTTGCGTCCTTACTCGAACGCTGCACCTTCGACCTCATTGTGTCCGATACCAGCTACGACGACATTGATCAATTAATTCAAATTAGTGGTGCCGCACGGGTCGTAACCAATCTCTGGCGATCGCCGCCACCCACGCAACGAGTGGGCGATCGCTTCCTGCACATTCTGCTCTCAGAAGGACTCATTCAGCCGGATGCGATTGCGCCGCCGCAGCTTCACCTCACATCCGCTGAGCGCGATCATGCCCGTCAACAGCTAGACACATTCACCCAACGCCCACTCACCCCGCCCCTCGTCATCCTCTACCCCGATGCAGGCATGGCAATCAAGCGCTGGTCTGCTGACAACTTCATCACCGTCGGGCAACACCTTCAGCAGCAGTACAATGCCACGATCATGATTCCTATTGGTTCTGACCCAGAACAAGCAGAATACATTGCCACAACTATTGGAAAAAACGCCATCGTCTGGGCACCGGGCACCCTGCGATCGCTAGCCGCCCTCCTGTCGATCGCAGATGTCGTCATTGCTGCCGACACCGGACCCGCCCGCATCGCCGCCGCCCTACAGACCCCCACCCTCACCCTCTTTGGACCCTCATGGCACGATCGCTACGGACAACCCGCACCCCACGTCAACCTTCAAGGCGCACCCGACTGCCCCGAACGCAACATCGCCAACTTCACCCTCCAACCCTGCTGGTATAGCGGCGAATGCCCCTTCGATCGCTGGCAAACCTGCCTCGAAGCCATCACTCCCGCCACCGTCATCGCCGCCGCCACCCCTTTTCTACACAACTCAACCGTCAAACTCGAAAGACCGACCGCTGAACTCCAACAATGGACTTCAGAACACAGACAGCCAAGCTCCGAACTCGAAACACCGAGCTTGGATCTCCAATCACCGAGCTTAGAACTCGAAACATGGACTTCTGAACATGAACCACCGACCTCTGAACTCGAACCATCAAGCTTAGAACTCCAATTGCCGAGCTTAAAACTCGGAACATCAATCTCCCTATTCCCCCCTCCCTCCTCCCCCCTCCCCCCCGTCCAAACCCCACTCCCCACCCAGCAACAATGGTCAGCCGCACAAAACATCCTCATCATGCGGCTAGATAACATTGGCGACGTGTTAATGACCAGCCCCGCCTTAAACGCCATCAAAACCGCCCTACCCCAGGCACGTCTGACCTTCATGGCAAGTCCTGGTGGTTCGCAAGCAGCCAAACTTTTACCGTGGATCGACGATGTTTTAACCCACCGCGCCCTGTGGCAAGACCTGGGCAGGCTGGCATTCGACCCCGATCGCGAAGGGGCATTCATCCAGACACTGCGCGATCGCCAGTTTGACGCCGCCATCATTTTCACCAGCTTTAGCCAAACTCCCCATCCCGCAGGCTTAATGTGCTATCTGGCAGGCATTCCTCTGCGAGTGGGTGCCTCCAAAGAATGGGGCGGAGCTGTCTTCACCACCGAAGTAAAAGCTGCCCCTGATGAAACCCATCAAGTTGAGCGCAATCTACAGCTCATCGAATCCGTAGGCTTTCCTGTACACGATCGCAGTTTACGCATCCACATCCCCACCGCCGTCCACCAAAACGCTACGGCACTGTTGCATGAGCATGGGTTGAAACCTAATGAGCCATACATTTTGTTAAATCCCTGGACAAGCTGTCAGGCTCGCAACTATGCCCCCGATCGCTTTGCCCTCGCTGCCCGCCAACTCGCCAAAAGCACAGGCGATCGTATCGTCGTTACAGGCGTTGCCAAAGACCGCAGCCATAGCGCCGCCCTGTTAGACATTTTGGGTTCCCACGCGATCGATTTAATTGGTGCCACCGATCTAGCTGAGTTAGCAGCCCTGATTGCCAAAGCACGACTGCTGTTGAGCAACAACACCTCCACCATGCATCTTGCCGATGCCACCCGTACACCCAGCGTCATCCTCTTTGCAGGCACCGAATACGAATGCCAATGGCAACCCCGCCACACAGCAGCACGGCTCCTCC
>JBBSHC010000131.1:0-7532 GCA_038253425.1 Leptolyngbyales cyanobacterium
GTCAACAAAAGACTTGACATGGGTAGACGGTTTTCGACTCCGCTCAAACCACCGTTTTCGGAGTGCTGAGCGCAGTCGAAGCCTCATCCCAAATTTGTAGTAGCCCGTTAATCCACAAACATTGCCGGGTTAGTAGGCTATCGTCCATCCTCTAACTACTGGCTGCTGACCGACCCCAGATGTCTGAGCGTCAATAGGTGTCGGCGTTTACGCTTCAACGGGCGCTTTGCTATTAACGGGAGTGTGGTACTCGCCATTGTCATCCATTTCTACCTGCATCAGCGCTGCTTCACCTGTGATAATGCGGGCACCACGCTTGCGGGTGAAATAGTTCCAGCCCCATTGCAGCAGCACAATGAGCTTGTTGTCGAACTCAATCAGATAATAAATGTGAGCGAAGACCCACACAAACCAGGCTATAGGACCATCAAACTTGACGAAGCCCAGGTCAACCACTGCCGCATTTTGCCCAATCACCGCTAAACTGCCAATGTCTCTGTAAACAAAGGGTGCTACGGTATTGCCCACTAATCGCTGCTTCAGCAGTTTGGCAACGTATTCACCTTCCTGCATGGCAACTGGGGCAACACCGGGTAGCGGCTTTTCGCCCTGATGGGGAAAGTTTGCCAGGTCGCCAATCACAAAGATGTTGGGATGTCCTGCAAGGCTGAGATCGTCTTCTACCATGACCCGCCCGACGCGATCGAGCGTTGCCCCTGCCCGCTTTGCTAACACTTGCCCCATTGGTGATGCTTTGACCCCAGCAGCCCAGAGAACGGTGGAGGCAGGAATATATTCTTCCTGTCCATCGCGCTTGACAGTGACAATATCGTCACGAATGTCTGTTACCAGCACTTTCGTTTCCACGGTGACGCCCAGCTTGGTGAGAGAGACTTCTGCCTTCGCCGATAGCTCTGGGGGATAAGGCGGCAAAATGCGATCCAATCCTTCGAGCAACAACACCTGTGCTTCAGTGGTATCGATATTACGAAAATCGTGTTTGAGCGTGTTAAATGCAAGTTCAGCGATCGCACCTGCCAGTTCTACCCCAGTTGGTCCACCGCCCACAATCACAAAGGTCAACCAGGCACGCCGTTTGGCGGCATCGGTTTCTTTCTCAGCCGCTTCAAACGCCATAAAAATCCGGCGGCGCATTTCCAACGCATCTTCGATCGTTTTTAAGCCAGGAGCGGTGGGTTCCCAATGATCATTGCCAAAGTAGTGATGGCTCACGCCCGTTGCCATAATTAGCGTGTCGTAATGCAGTTCTCGCCCTCTGAGCAGAATGTTCTGCCGAGATGGATCTAAATCAATCACCTCATCCATCAACACCTGAGTGTTTTTGCTGTCGCTGAGGATGGCGCGCAGCGGTGAAGAAATGTCTGCTGGAGAAAGCGTTCCCGTTGCCACCTGATACAGCAGTGGCTGAAATAAATGAAAATTTCGCTTGTCGATGAGTGTTACCTCTACAGACGCACGACTGAGCGCTTTAGCTGCATAGAGTCCGCCAAACCCACCGCCGACGATTACAACCTGATGCGAGGATTTTTCCATAACATCCATTATTCTTTGTCACTCCAGCGTCTGCTTAGGAAGTAAGTCGCTTCTAATCTACTCCACCTTCCTTGAGAGTAGTGTTACCAGCCTAAGTTGTGTCCTTCAATTTCTACGTAGCAACTGTTACGGGTCAGGAAAGTTCCGATCCATCAGTGACCTCGGTCTTCGCCGCAAACTCATAGCGGTTCTTGCCATGCTCCTTGGCACTGTACATTGCGCCGTCTGCCTCTTTAACCAAAACATCGGCGATCGTAGCATCGTCGGGATAAAGACTAATGCCAATGCTAAGCGTGACAAAAATAGTGTGGTCTTCAAGGACAAATGGCTTGGCAAGGGTGCTCAAAATCTTCTCAGCAACCCGTGCTGCATCCTGTGGGCTTGGAATCGCAGGCAAAATCACCGTAAACTCGTCTCCACCCAAACGAGAAACTGTATCGCTACCGCGCAAGCAGCCCGTCAACCGTCCAGCAACCGCTTTCAACAGTAGATCGCCAATGTCATGCCCCTGCGTGTCGTTAATCAGCTTGAAGCCATCCAGATCAAGAAACAACAGTCCGACTAGCTGACTATTTACGTTTGCCCACTCTAGAGACTGACCGAGGCGTTCGTGAAAAAGTTTGCGGTTCGGCAAGCCTGTAAGTACGTCATGGTTTGCCAAATGGCGCAACCGATGGGCAGATTGCTCTAGTTCCGCATTGGAGCGAACCAGCTCGGCAGCCGTGCGCTTCAGTTCCTCTTCCATGCGCTTGCGTTCGGTAATGTCACGAATGACGCCGACAAGAAACAGGTTGCCTGCCGAATCTTTGTGCAGCGATCGCTTCGTGGCAATGTGATGGGTGACGCCGTGTTTATCTGTAAAGTCTTCCTCGTTTTCTTGCTCCTGTTCGCTGCTAAAAACGAGTTGGTCTTGCTGGCGAAAGACATCCGCTTCATGCTGGGGAAAAACATCGTAGTCTGATTTTTCAATGAGTTCCTCTAAGGGATAGCCGAGAAATCTTGAGTAAGCTCGGTTCAACACAATCCAGCGGTGTTGCCTGTTTTTCACAAAGATGGGATCAGGAATGGTGTTGATGATTTTGCTGAGAAACTCTTTAGAGCGTTTCAGTTCTTCTTCCAGGTAAGCAATGTGAGCAATGATGACGAGCGCAGATCCTGCCAGCGCAGCCAGCGGCGTTACTAATGGTAGCCACCAACCAAAAAGAAATGCCAGGTAGCAAATGCCCGACAGACCGATTGCCGCCAGCAGAATAGTAAAGGCTGCTTTGTGGAGCGGTCGTAGCCGCCAACTGAGCGCAGCGCCAATCCACGACCAGCCAAAAATCCATAGCCAGTCCCAGGGTTTCGCCCAAAGATAGAAGGCTGTATTGTCGTGAAACGCCGCGTTGATAATCTGGCTAATAAAGTTGGCTTGCAGTTCAACGCCAGCAGTCGGTTGAGGTGATGAAGCAAACCGTCCGCTGCTGTAGGCAGTTTGAAAGAAATCTTTGAGACTAACAGCAGTGGAACCAACTAGCACAATGCGATCGCGGAGCCTTTCCGGGTGGACTCGTCCTGCTAACACATCTGCCATTGACACGGTTGGAAACGTTCCCGATGGTCCTTGTAGATTTGCCAGGATCTGATAGCCACCGTCATCGGCGTGAACATACGCGCCGTCGTCAGACTCAAACCGATGAAACGTAGCTTTGCCAAGCTGCAAGTAGCGATGATCGCTGGCTGCTGCCTGGGGGGTGATGTTTGCCGTTGCTAAATACGTCAGGGCGATCGTCAGGGCAAAACTTTGGTGGCTCTTGCCGTCCGTGGTCCAGTAAAGGAGACTACGACGCACTTTACCATCGACATCAAAAACCAGATTGTTAAAGCCGACTTGATCGCGGTCTGCTAAGACAGGCGGGGCGGCGACGCTGGCATTGGCTTTATCTTTGATTTGTTCAATGCCAATCAGGTTCGGAAAGGTGCGGTAGGTTTGCAGAAGCTCGGTGTGACCTGGCTCTACCGGTAAATCACGGTAGATATCTAAGCCGACGACGCGAGGTTTGTAAGACTGAAGCGTTTTGAGTAACCGCACCATCACGTGATCAGGGATGGGCCATTTGCCGACCCGGCGCAAGTCAGCCTCATCAATGCCGATAATCACGATGCGAGCGTCTACAGGTGCGGCGGGACGCAAATTAAAAAGGGTGTCGAACGCGCCCAACTCAGAAGCTTGCCAAAAGCCGCTCAGCCTGAGGGCAATCACACACGCAGCAACTCCCGAAGAGGTCAGAAGGACTCTGCTGGTTTGAAAAACTTTCTGCTTGAATCTGGTCCAGCCAGGAATATGGCTACTTTGAGGCATGACGGTTTGCTTGCTTGAGTCGTCCGATCGCCGGTGCCCGATCGTGGAGGGTCATCGGTTTAGCTTGCCCTTAAGTCGGAGCATTTGAACGAGTTGGCTGAGCATTCCTGCGTTTAGTGCTAAAGCTACAGGCGTCTAGTCAAGCGCAGAACACCACCTTGTCATGAGTTACCTCAATCCTATACTCCGTTCCACACGCTTTGCAGATGTCCGTTGGCATTTAAATTGCCTTGCAGCGATCGCTTACATTCGGCTGTTGCCGATAGGTTAACTGTAAAAACTCGCCACCGCCAGTACTCAGGGATCAAGGTTTGTAAAAAAGCCGATCGCTGACGGCTGGTCGCTAAACCTGACGTGTGCAGTTTTTAAATCACTGCTAAGCGTCCCGTTAGCCGATGTTTTTGCTGTGTGGAACACGCTTCAAATGATGTCCTATTGGTAAGATCGTAAGCTCTACTCGTTACATAAAGCACAGATTGCGTGAGCATTCTCTGTGTGCTTCGGGCTTCATACTAGTAAGTCCTGGGTTGAGCGATCGGCGGCCTCTCAGCGCTAAGCGCCACTAGATGTAGGGGTTGCCATTCAGGATTCGTGGTTTCAATTTCGTATTTTCATGGGGGAGCATCTATGTCAGGCGAAAAAATCGGGTCTCAAGCGAAACATATCGTTCTCACCTCTCATCCAGCCCGCTTTGGTCCAAAACCGTTACCGATTCTCTGGGGTGACGCAGACCCGCTTACTCGCGGACCCGTGGTTGGTACCCTGACTAACTCAGCGCATCGCAATGTCATTGGTAGCCATGCGGGTGCGTATGGCATTTACCGGGCTTTGGCAGTAGCAAGCGGTCAGTTGCAGTCAGACCATCGGGCAGACCTGACCAATACATCCCCCGCCGATCTCCTGGGACCGCATCCAGCTTGGGCAGATCCAGATAAAATTGTGGCTCTGGACCCCTTTGGTGCCTTAGTGGGAGAAGTTTATAAGCCGCTCTACGCCCAGGGTTATGACATTCGTCCCACGATCGCCATTACCAAAGCGCATATTAATATGCCAGAACTTCAGGAGGCGGCTGCAAAGGGTCGGCTGCGGGTTGATGGCACCATTATGAAAGCCAATGGTGATTTAGTGGTCACGAAAGCAGCGATCGAGCCTGTCTGGTACTTACCGGGCATTGCCAAGCGGTTGGCAGTGAGTGAAGCGGTCCTCCGACGCGCGCTGTTTGAGCAAACGGGGGGCATGTTCCCCGAACTCGTCACTCGCCCTGATCTGCGCGTTTTTCTGCCGCCGATCGGTGGGATGACAGTTTACGTAGTGGGTGATGTTGCTGCCATTACTGATCCCACACGTCAACTGGCGGTACGTATCCACGACGAATGCAATGGTTCAGATGTGTTTGGCTCTGATATTTGCACCTGTCGCCCGTACCTGGTTCACGGCATTGAAGCCTGTGTGCAGACCGCGCAAGCAGGTGGTGCAGGGGTAATCGTCTACTTCCGCAAAGAAGGTCGGGCACTGGGCGAGGTGACGAAGTTTTTGGTCTACAACGCCCGTAAACGACAGGAAGGCGGCGATCGCGCAGATGCTTACTTTACCCGCACAGAGTGTGTGGCAGGCGTTCAAGATATGCGGTTCCAGGAACTGATGCCCGATGTGCTGCATTGGCTGGGGATCACTCGCATCGATCGCCTCATTTCGATGAGCAATATGAAATATGACGCGATCACTCAAGCAGGTATTACTGTGGTCGAGCGCGTGCCCATCCCCGATGACCTGATTCCGGCTGATGCCCAAGTCGAGATTGAAGCCAAGAAAGCTGCTGGTTACTATACCGAAGGTGCGGTACCGACTGAGGCACTTTTGGCAGCCGTTAAAGGACGTGGTCTTGGTGATTAGAGTAATAGGCAGAAGGCGGGGGAGGAAAGGGGAGGTTGGGGCGGTTGGGAAGCAGGGGTGGCAAGGGAGGCAGGGGAAGAGGCAGGGGAAGTAGTAGGGAGACAAGGGAGCAATGCAAAATTCAGCGCTCAAAACTCAGTTTTAATGTGGGGCAAGCAGGGCTTTATCGCCTCCAATGTCGATCGAGAGATTAGCAACAAAGTGTACCAATGACTTTTAAACTGCTCAGCCCAGAAGAGGCTGCAACGATCGCTTACCTTCGTTCTCCGATCGCCATCCGCGATCGCTGTGGGCAGCTCTTTGAGTTGGCGTGCGCCGATCAGCTTCGCTACTTTCGTTGCGATTTGAGCCAGTTAGATCGCGTTGCTGACTATGTGATTCGGGTGACTCGCGAGAGCTATCCTGACTTAAACGTGCCGTTTCACAGTCGGTGGCGACATTTTGAGGTCGGTGGACAACCTCGTTTGGCAAACCTGGCGGACAAGCTGGCGGATCTGCCCCCTTTGGAGCAAGCCCAGGCGAAATTTGATTTGGCGATCGTTAGCGTGTTGCTTGATGCAGGCGCGGGCGATCGCTGGCAGTACGCCGAACCGGGAACGAGACAGATATGGCGGCGATCGGAAGGGTTGGCGATCGCTAGTTTTCACGCGTTCTGTCAAGATGTGTTTTCTAGTGATCCAGCAATGTCCCTGCAAGCAGACGCGATCGGACTGCAAACGCTCACCGAAGCGGCTTTAAGGGAATCGTTTCAAGTCAGTCCAGCCAACCCTTTAATTGGTTTACAGGGACGTTTGAACCTGATGCAGCAGTTAGGTCATAACCTCGCCCATCATCCCACTCTCTTTGGCTCACACAATCCTCGCCCTGGTTACCTGGTCAATTATCTGCTTGATCAGGCTCAAGACGGTCAACTCGATGCCAGTATCGTTCTCAGCGCCGTTCTCGAAGGCTTTAGCGATATCTGGTCTGGACGGATCACTTTAGCAGGTGTGAATTTAGGCGATGTCTGGGTTCACTCTGCTCTCACGCAAGCATCATTTCATGCCCCATCGTCTGATTCTCCCCAAGTAACGGCGCTGGTTCCATTTCACAAACTCTCGCAGTGGCTTACCTATTCTTTACTAGAACCACTGCAAGACTTGGGGTTAGAAATTACTGGGCTAGACGTGCTCACAGGTTTACCAGAATACCGCAACGGCGGGTTGTGTGTCGATTTAGGTTTACTGCAAATTAAAGATCCGATCGTGCTACAGCAAGCGCACTTACCAGGTTCAGAGGTCATTGTGGAATGGCGTGCCCTGACTGTTATTTTGCTCGATCGCATCGCCGACGCCATACGACACAAACTCAACCTCACTGCCGCTGACCTGCCGCTAGTCAAAATTCTCCAGGGCGGCACCTGGACTGCGGGACGCCAAATTGCGGCTGAGTTACGACCCAACGGTAGCCCACCCATTCAAAGCGAGAGTGACGGCACGGTTTTTTGAGCTGATTCTAGTGACTACAATTAACCTGGCACCAAAAGACTTGACACTGATAGACAGTTTTCGGCTCCGCTCAAACCACCGTTGTGGGAGTGCTGAGCGCGGTTAAAGCCTCATCCCAGATTTTTAGTGGCAGTGTAGCCACAAACATTACTGGGTTAACAGACTTGGCTTAGCGAGCGATCTACCAGCCGTCAGTGAGCAGCTACCAGCTTGTTGCAGATCCTTGACTCTTGAGTTGAGAAGGTGCTTAATTGTCA
>JBBSHC010000132.1:0-7482 GCA_038253425.1 Leptolyngbyales cyanobacterium
GCTTCGTCAAAATTGGCGATCGCAGACTCAAAGCGACGCAATTTTCGCAGGGCGAGTCCACGCTGGTGCCAGAGCCTGTAGCGTTTTGGCTCTGCTTGCAGCAGTTTGTCGTAGCTCGAAATGGCTTCTTCGTAGCGACCGAGCTTTTGCAAGGCGGCACCGCGATTGCCCCAAATAAGTGGTTCATCTGCTTTCAGCGCCAGTGCTTTGTCGTAGCTCACCACCGCTTCTGCATAGCGCCCTTGATGGTTGAGCGCATCGCTAAGAGTCAGCCATGCCTGCTGATGATCAGGGTTCAGTTCCAGGGCACGATCACAACTGGCGATCGCTTCTGCGTAGCGTCCCAATCGATACAAAGTGGTGCCTCGGATGCTCCAAGCTTGAGCGTTTGCTGGCTCCAGTTCCAGGGCACGATCGCAACTGGCGATCGCCGTCTCTTGCTCACCTGCCTTTAGTAACGCTGCTGCATGATCAGACCAGATGTCATGCCAACCAGGCCGTAGGGTCAAGGCGGCATCAAAACTGGCGATCGCGGCGTTCACGTCCTGTTCCAGCGCTTGCTGCCCCTGTTGGTAAAGCAACAACGCTCTTAAAGACTCTGTGCTTTGCTCATCCGCTAACATCTGGCTGCGCTCGTCAGGCATCAGGTGCCAGTACCGCTGATAATCTGCTTCAGAAAAATCTTCGTCCCAACTCATAGGAAGATCGCCCATCGATAGTAGACTGACGGAGGCAAGGGGAAAGGCTAAGGGCTAAAGGCTAAAAAATAAAGGATGAAGGAAAAAATTACGAGTTTTAATTTTCAAATATTGCTCCTGACTCCTTTAACCACTGCTCTTTTAGCTTTTAGTGTTAATCCTTTAGCCTTTCTAACAACTAACAACTCCAGAGCGCCGCTATGAGTACCGAACTTGACCCCACGACGTTGATGAAAAAGCAGGTTGGAGAGGCTGCCGCTGCACGAGTGCAGTCAGGTTCTATTGTAGGACTGGGAACTGGGTCAACGACGGCATTCGCGATTCAATCGTTGGGCGATCGCCTCAAAAGTGGCGACCTGAAGGATATCAAGGGCGTGAGTACTTCCTTTCAAGCGATCGTGCTGGCGAAAGAATACGGCATTCCCCTCACGACGCTGGATGAAGTTGATCGGATTGACATTGCGATCGATGGTGCCGATGAAGTCGATCCGCAGAAAAATCTGATTAAAGGCGGCGGCGCAGCGCACACGCAGGAAAAGATTGTCGATGCTTTTGCAGATCAGTTCATTGTGGTGGTAGACAGCGGCAAATTAGTTGATAAATTGGGCACGACGTTTCTGCTGCCTGTAGAAGTCATCCCAATGGCGATGAGTCCCGTGATGAAAGCGATCGTAGCGCTGGGCGGCAAACCCCAACTCCGCATGGGCGTCAAAAAAGCGGGACCCGTTATTACCGATCAGGGCAATTTCGTCATCGACGTGAAGTTCGCCAATGGCATCGACAACCCCGCCGAACTGGAAAAAACCCTCAACAACATTCCCGGTGTCCTCGAAAACGGCTTATTTGTAGGTGTTGCCAGTCTCATCATGGTCGGTGAAGTAAAAGACGGCAAGCCCTCAGTGAGAGAGTTCTGAGCCTCAATCCATTTTTGAGCCTCAATCAATTAATGGGCTGCCATGATGATGCACCAGATACCACTGCTGCGCCATGCACTCAAACACATTCGTTGCCACTGATTTCCCCTGGCTGCGTCGATTGCCATTCACCTGGAGGACTGCCTCAACCAGTACAACATAGGCGAGATTGCCATTCACCTCCACTTGCAGCACATCGGTTTCAATTTCTAAATAGCTGGTATTGCGAAAAATCTTCTCCCACGACATGCGAATCGCGTCCCATCCACGTAGCGCATTTCGCCCTGGATGAATACAAAGGCTAGTCGTGCCTTGCGACCAAACAGCCGACATTGCCGCCATGTCTTTTTTCTCAAAGGCGCGGTAAAAGGCTTTATTGGCATCAAGGACAGCCTGTTCAGGCGTTTGGATGGGTTGAGTGGTCATTTTTAGTAGTCCGTTCGATCGGATGCAAGGCGCTATCAGGACGATACACCAGCTTGCTGATTTGTAGTACGTTGAGAATGTCACCAAAGCGTTGAGCTAGCGTCCGATGGGCTTCTACTCGCAAAAAATCTTTCCTTACTTGCTGGATTGGAGCATGTCTAAACCAATGTTTGCGACGTATCGGCAGCAGGTCTTAGCCGATGTGCAAGGAAAGGTGTTGGAGATCGGCTTTGGTACGGGGCTAAATCTGCCCTACTACCCCGATCGCGTGCAGCAAATTACCACCGTTGATGTGAATGCGGGTGCCAATGCGCTGGCGCAAAAGCGGATACAGGCAGCAGCGATCGCGATCGACAACCGAGTACTGAATGGCGAAAACTTGCCGATGGCAAACAGCACTTTCGATAGCGTAGTGAGCACCTGGACGTTGTGCAGCATTGCCAATGTCGAGCAAGCACTTCGAGAAATCCATCGAGTGCTGAAACCGGGTGGACGGTTCTTTTTTGTGGAACATGGGTTGAGTGATCAGCCCAACATTCAGCGCTGGCAGAACCGCTTGACGCCACTGCAAAAAGTTATTGCCGATGGGTGTCATCTCAACCGCAACATCCAGCAACTGCTGCAAAACCAGTTTGAGTCGGTTTCGCTAGAAACGTTCTATGCTGACGGAACACCGAAAGTATTGGGCTATTTATACAAGGGCATTGCGACGAAAGCGAGTTGAAAACAGGAGCGATCGCGGTTAGCGATGTAAGAAGCCAGAGCGATCGCGATTGTGATCAAACCCTTTCTAATCAGTGCCGCTGTAACAGAACGTAACGCAAACAGTGAGTAGTCGGGCGCAGAACGTTTTAAACTTTTAAGATCAAGATTTTGAAGACACGCAAGCATTTAGCTTTGAGCAAGCCTATGTTTCCTAACCAGCGTCCCCGTCGCCTTCGCAGTCATCCCCAGCTTCGTCGGATGGTGCGCGAAACAGTATTAACCACCAGCGACCTCATCTACCCGCTTTTTGCTGTACCCGGTGAGGGCTTTGCCAAAGAAGTGCGATCGATGCCGGGAGTCTTTCAGCTTTCGATCGACAAAATTGTTGAAGAAGCAAAGGAAGTCTACGATCTGGGCATTCCCGCGATCATCCTCTTTGGCATTCCTGCCGACAAAGACACCGACGCAACCGGGGCATGGCACGACCACGGCATTGTGCAAAAAGCAGCGACTGCGGTCAAGCAAGCGGTTCCTGATTTGATCGTGATTGCCGACACTTGCCTGTGTGAATATACCTCTCACGGACACTGCGGCTATTTAGAAGTGGGCGACCTGAGCGGACGGGTGCTGAACGATCCCACCTTAGAACTCCTCAAAAAAACGGCGGTTTCCCAGGCACAGGCGGGAGCCGACATTATCGCACCCTCTGGCATGATGGATGGCTTTGTGCAGGCGATTCGGGCTGGACTGGATGCCGCAGGCTTTGAAGACACGCCCATCATGTCCTACGCGGCAAAGTATGCGTCAGCGTATTACGGACCTTTCCGCGATGCAGCAGATTCGGCACCGCAGTTTGGCGATCGGCGCACCTACCAGATGGACCCTGGCAATGCCCGCGAAGCCATCAAAGAGATTGAACTCGACATCGCCGAAGGTGCCGATATGCTGATGGTGAAGCCTGCCCTGGCATATATGGATATCATCTGGCGCGTAAAAGAAGCAACCAATCTCCCGGTTGCTGCCTACAACGTTTCTGGCGAATACTCCATGATCAAAGCGGCTGCCCTCAATGACTGGATCGACGAACAGCGCGTTGTCCTGGAAACCTTGACAGGCTTCAAACGTGCCGGGGCAGACATGATTCTGACCTACCACGCCAAAGATGCTGCGCGTTGGTTAGGTGTATAGCGATCGATTAAATCAGTTTGTGGAATGAGGATCAGGCATTTTCTTGATCCTCGCTTTCATGGTCTCGACTAAAGATAGCCTAAGCTGCACGCTGAATAAGCTTTGGGAAGTCTGGCACCAGTAAGGATGCATCTAGTTGCCCCTGTTGGTTATAGAAGCTCATTGCCCCGCTCTTGTCACAGAGCCAAACCTCTATTGCTCCTGCACCAAGGTAGAGGTCTTTTTTGACTAGCATCTCTTCAAGCGTGTTGCTGGCTGACTTCACTTCTATACAAATTTCGGGCGCGATCGAGGCGACGGTTTCCTCTTCAATCACATCAAGCCGTTGATCGGATACCCAAACCACATCAGCAACCTTCACGCCATCCGTAGTTTGCATTGCCAATTCTGGCATGACGGTTCCAATCTTTAACCGTTCCTCTAGAAGGCTTTGAATTCTACCTTGAAAAAAGGAATGCTTGACCTTAACAGGACTCATCACAATTTGTCCCCACTTGTTAAGTTCAATCCTGAAGGGGAGATCTTGCAACGCTTTGTGATCGCAGATTTCTTGCCAGTTCATCGCTAGATCCTTGATCTTTTCAGATAGACATTTGCCCAAACCTGATGGAGATGGACTGTTTCCACTCGATCAAATCTCAGTGCATCTTAAATTGATTTTAGCAGCAACGTTGTTTAAGCCTAAAGCCGACAAAATTGTCGATCGCGCTCTAGCTGTTGTTCTTGCCAACCGAACGAAAAATGGCTGATGGATTGAATGGGGGGCGACAGCGATCGTAGTGCCCACATCTGCGCGTCTAGCGATGGACGCTGGGTTGCTTGCTGCCACTGTCCGGTAAGTACCGGAGCAACGATCGTACCTGCTGGCGCTTGCTGCAACACTTTCTGTACCTGAGCGTTGATGCAGCTTGTATCGCCACAAATGCCGTATGCCATTGGATGCCACTCGATCGCAGCCGGAAAGCGATCCCATGCCTGCAAGCGGGAATCAAACCCTCTGCCTACTGCTTGGTTGCCCTCTGGGAAAAACGCTGCCCCGACTGCAATGCCCTGTTGCTGCACAGGAGTCGCGGCGGCGGTCAAAAAGTCGATCGGACCCTGCACGGCATGGGCGACAACCAGGTTCCATAAGTCTGACTGGATTGCAGACAGTCCCTTTGAAGTTGCTCCTGGCGATCGCCCTTGCCAGAGGGGTTCTTTCTCGGTGGGATACAGCTTGTTTACGGCTGCCAGATCACCCGCCGTTATGGTTCCCTGCTGCACATAGCGACGCATGAGTTCGAGTCCCTTTTGATTCTGGGCGCGTTGGTATAGCGCTTGTAGAGACGCATCGCCATAGATCCAGAGGTCTTTCACCTTGCTAACCACGGAGGCTGCTCCCACCCCTTTGGGATAGCGGATGTAGTCAAACAGCACCCCATCGGGTCGGCGACGTAGCACGGTTTGCACAAGCTGAAGGTAATCACTTTGAGCCTGGGCGTTATAGGGGTCAGCAAAGATTTCATCCTGCGTGGTCAGGTCAAGGCTGGTATCCTGGCTTGCTTTCAGCCCCACTGCAAGGCTGGTGTCACCCTGCCCATTCCGCGCCAACACCTGTTGCCGATCGGGGCGTAGGGCGTAGGTATAGCCAAAATTGAGGGCAAACATCCAGGCGTAGACCTTTAACCCGCGATCGTGCCCTTTCTGAATCACTTGCGCTAACAGATCGGTCTGTTCATACCCTGGTGCCTGTATGACCGAAGCCCAGGGGGTAGGGTTCGCGCTGGCTGGCAGCAACACCTGTCCGTTAGAAAAAGTATCGACGTAAATTTGGTTATAGCCGCGATCGACAATGCGATCGAGCACCGCATCCAACACTCCAGGCTTACTGTCGCATGGATAGAGGCGCAACCAAACGCCCTCTGTTTGAAGCTGGCTCTGGCTCCGGCACTGCGCTAACTGCTGACCCTGCTGCACAATGACAGCCTGATAGGTTTTGCGAGCCGCTGCATCACCCGTCAAGGCGGCTTGTAGCAACGCGGCTTTTTGGCTAATTGCCTTGGCTGGTTGCTGGCATTCGTCCAACGCCTGCGCTTGAGAGGGACTGTTTAAAAGCCAGGGGCTAAAAAGACTAACTACCAACGCGATCGCAGCAAAACTCGCTAAAACACTTCGCTGACGCATCATGAGCACACAAATTACATCCGTTGCAGAGAGCAAAAAACACGACTTTCACCCTGACGTCAAAACAATTTGAGAAGTTGCGGTCAACTTTAAATCGCGCATGGTGTAGCTGCCGCCACAGAGCTTTGGACATTGGGATCTAAGGGTGTGTGGGGGCAATGCCCCCAGCAAGGTGTTCCACCCCTGCACCCCGTCCTAACCAGAATGGCTATGGCTGTAGATAAAAGCAGCTAACGGCGATTGGACGTCCTCATGACAGGGATGGGTGATCTCTCGTGATCCAGGGGTGAGATCCGTTCCCTTTGAGCGGCGTTGTCGATCGCTGCCGTTTCTATCATAAAGGTACGTTAAGAGCAGTGAGTGACCGTGCCATTATCCCTTTCTAACTCTGTTTCCCATACGATAGCGAACCCAACCGCGATCGCCCCTCCTGATCATGCGTCTGGTCATACCCCACGTTTATGGATGCCTGAGCAAGTGTTGTTCACGCCGTCGGCATTAGCAGAACCCTGGGGACAACAGATTTTGGCGCGAATCCAGGCGTTGAATCTGCCCGTAGAGGCATTGCCGCGCGATCGCTTGACGGGGTTGCGTGGTGAAGATGTGCGTGAAACCTATGCGATCGCCAAAAGGACTTTAGCGATCGTCAACGCGCCACCCAGCCATTTCAAGCTCAGCCCCATTTCACCGTCAGCAGATTGGCAGTTTCACCTGGCAGAGGGGTGTCCGGCTCACTGTCAATACTGTTACCTGGCAGGAAGCTTACAGGGACCGCCAGTCATCCGAGCGTATGCCAATCTGCCGCAAATTCTGGCAAACCTGGCAGCGTATGAGCGTCCTAATCAACTGACCACTTACGAAGTGAGCTGTTATACCGATCCACTAGGCATCGAGCATTTGACAGGCAGCCTTGCTGAGTGTATCCGTTACTTTGGCGCTCGCCCAGAAGCTCAGTTGCGTTGGGTCTCCAAGTTTGATGGAGTGGATGATCTGTTCGATCTACCGCACAATGGGCGCACTCGCTGTCGGGTGAGCGTGAACGCAGCGCCGATCGCCAAACGGCTTGAAGGTGGCACTGCCTCTGTGTCGAATCGTTTACAGGCATTGCGCCGACTGGCACAACCACGATCGCAGGGTGGTGGTGGCTACCCCATTGGGCTTGTGATTGCACCAATTATGCCCATTGACGACTGGCAAACGCACTACAGCCAGCTTTTTGATGACATTGCTGCTGCGATCGACTTTGATTGCGACCTGACGTTTGAACTCATTTCGCACCGTTTCACACCCGGTTCTAAAGACGTGCTGCTCAGTTGGTATCCGCAGACAACGCTCGATTTAGACGAGTCCACCCGCAGCGTTAAGCGCAACAAGTTTGGTGGCACTAA
>JBBSHC010000133.1:0-7444 GCA_038253425.1 Leptolyngbyales cyanobacterium
AAGCCCAAAACGCCCACACGTAGCGGTGCTTCACTGGGGGATGGTTGCCAGGTCATGGTGGTGGGGGATGTTACGTACTCTTTCACCATTACTCAATTTATTGACGAAGTTGAACAGACACTTATTATCTAACCTTTTCTCCGGCAATCCGTCCGCAGGCAGAAGAAAAGCGAACTCGATTATTTGTAAATTTATATGAATATTTTAACTTTCTGTCTCAGCTTGACTGCGGTAGAAAGTTAAGTCAAACTGTTTAGATAATTGAGCTGCTGCTCTCGTCGAATTCTAACTTTTGTTAAGTATTGATTCCGTTTGAGTCGATCAGTTACCTTTGGTAAAACAGGCTGCTTCGCTAGAGCTCCATTGATCGTCAACTGCTCCAGGCTTTGCTCCTAGAAACTCGAACGCAGTGATACACATCCGTTTCAGGCTAAAGCTATATACAATTCTCCGCTAAACACATGGAAACGCTGGAATTTATCATTTATCCTGACGGTCGAGTGCAAGAAAAGGTAACGGGTATTGTTGGTGCGTCTTGTGCTGAAGTGACTGCTGCCATTGAAGCTCAGTTGGGTCAAGTTGTCAGCCAGGAACAGACATCTGAATACTTCGCTCAGCTCAACCATCAAGAGCTTGTTGCGACCAATCAAGCACGCTTCAGCGAGTGGTAGTCTCCGTTAATTTGTAAATTTTGTCAGCTTCATTTCTTAAAAAAACACCATGTCACACTTCAGCCTGATCAAGACGCAAATTCGTAACCTTTCCTCTCTGAAAGCTGCTTTGACCGATTTAGGCATTGATTGGAAGCTCGGCTCTGAACCAGTGCGGGGCTACCGTGGGCAGACCCAAACGGCTGAGATCGCGATCGCGCAAGACAACGGGTACGATATTGGCTTTCGCTGGAACGGCAACGAGTACGAATTGGTCGCCGACCTGCAATTTTGGCGGCAAGAGTGGACGGTGGAACGGTTTCTCAGCCGTGTGACTCAACGGTATGCTTACCATACGGTGTTAACCGAAACGACGCAAAAAGGCTTCCAAGTGACCGAGCAGCAGCAAAACAAAGATGGTTCGATTCGCCTGGTCTTGCAGCGCTGGAGTGCGTAATGTCTGACGTGTCTGCAATGCCGGAAGATGCTCGGAGCGGCTTGGAACCTGAACTTGGAGGTTTTTTGCGTGATACACCTGAGCGATCGGGCTTTGAGCCAGAGCTGGGCGGTGTCTTGCGGCAAAAAGGGGTTTACGTTGATGAAATTACATGTATCGGCTGTAAGCACTGCGCTCATGTAGCACGCAACACGTTTTACATTGAGCCAGATTATGGTCGATCGCGTGTGGTACGTCAGGATGGCGACTCTGAGGATTTAGTGCAAGAGGCGATCGATACCTGTCCTGTTGACTGTATTCATTGGGTGGATTACACCGAGTTGAAGCAGTTTGAAGCGGAGCGCACGTATCAGGTAATTCCAGTCGTTGGTTTTCCGGTTGATCACGCTACGATCGCAACTAATCGCCGTCGCCAAAAGTCGAAGGCACGTCGAGATAATGCTGAAGCCTGAAAGGGCTTTCAGAAGCCATCGGGTTTTGTAAGCCTTCTCAGCATTGCGCTAGTGAATAAAACTTAACTAGGCGAATCGCAAGCTTCTGAGGCAACGCTAGTTTTTGTAAGGACTTTTTGTGAAGACACCGAGCTGGGTGCCTCAGCTTAAGTCGTGCAGTTTCAGTTGGTGCCTTCAGTTGTGCAGGCGTAGCTGGAAACACTCAGCACTCAAAGGAAAGCATTTTTGTGAGGGTCTCTTTCAAGCGATCGCTACTTAATAAAATCCTTCCAGGAACGTTTTTACAGTGCCATCTGGACTCAGCACCAAACGGATTTTGGCATTCCGTTCACCCCGAATTGGAGAAACGAAGGGTTCCCCAACCAGTGGTATGCCAGTGCGATCGATATAATCACCCGCTGCTTGCCCTAGTGGTATCGTTCGCTGAATGGAACCATTTGCGCCAACCAACAGCGTATACTCCAGGGTTTGCGTCAGTCCTTCAGGTGAATGCCATCGTTGCTGAAAGTATTGTCTGGCTTCTGCCACTTGAGGAAGTGTGTCAAAAGCGGTACCTGCCTGATCAGCACTAAGCTTGCCCTCACTGGCTGCGGCTCGACTCGCTGCACCTGAAGACTGACTGGGTGGGGCAGCATTGGCAAACTCTCGATTGAGAGCAAGAGGCTGTGTGGGCGCGGGTGCCTGTACTGGCAGTTTGGCAGCGCGATTCAACCCGGTTTGCGGCACGATGGCAACCGATCCCCCTCCTTTGCCTGAGGGCGCGATCCGAGCATTGGTGGGGGGTGCTACTGGGTTAACCGTAATGCTTCCAGCCGACGGCTTCGTTACATTTGCACCTGCTGTTGATGGTGACGGCACAGCAATAGTGGGTAAGCCTGGGCTCATTGGAACCGTTGAGCCAAGTGGTGGCGGCGGTGGTAAGGTCTGCTTCGGCGCGATCGACGGCTGCACTTCGCTAGTAGGTGGCAGATTTGCAGCAATCTGTTGGTCGCTGCTGCTTGCCTCTTGGCTGGCGGTGGGGCTGGCAGGCTTCATGCTACTGTCAATGATTTTCGCGACAGACGCTGATAGCCCAATTACGATGAGACCCGTGGCAGCAATCTGTCCCCAATTGACGGGTGCAGAAGCAAGTCCCCGCGATCGCTGTACCTCTGGTAGAGCGACGACATCAGAGGCGTAATCATCTAGGGCGTTGGCAAGGTCAAATAATTGCAGTGCACTCAACGATACGATCGCTCTCGTTTCGTGTGGTGCCAGTGCGCCGAGGGTCAGGTCATGGGTGAGCAGCCCTCTCGGTTTGAGAGTAAGTCCTTCGATGCCAGGTGTGCTAGATGCCGTCGTTGCTAACGCTGACATTGGTGCAAGGGAAGACAAAACCGCGATCGAGTTTTCGGTTTCCGACAGCGAAGCAAAGGCTGTGCCGCTCAAGCGGCTGTGCGACTGTTCGAGAAACGCTTGCACATAACTTGCAACAACTTCCTGAAGCGCTTCTAGCTGTGCGCGATCGCCCTGAATTTTGATCCATTTCTCTTCTGCTAGTGTGGGATCATCTAGCGTGAGTTGAAACCGTAGCTGCTTCAAGACTGGTTGCCCTGCCCAACGCGACAACGGCGAGTTTTTCGCCCTGATTTCTAATGTGCAGGTTGGGGGAGTGTAGCGTCGCAGAATTGAGTGAGACATGAGACGGACGTTAAATGTGTAGATGGACTGAAGAAAAGGTAAGGCTTGAGGGCTGAGCAGCGGCTAGGGCAAGAAAGCGGGTTTGAATCTTAATTTTGAATCTTAATAGTGAGATGTTGGAAGCTTTTGACTTCTGATTCAACTGCTAACGCTCGATCAGTTTCGCCTGACCAGAGCGATCGCTAGCTCGGTCCATCAGCGCTAACCAGAGCCGGCGGGGACCATTAGCTGCACTGTAAAACAGAAGGTCAATGAGAAGTTTGAGGGCAAGATTGGTCAATACCGTAGGCGTGACATCCTCGCCATTGTCCATGCGTTCCTGATAGGTGTTGTTAAACGTATCCAGATAGTCACCCAATAGCGATGTTTGGTGAGGTTCACGCTTTTGCTCCGCCATTTGCTCCAAAAGGGCAACCGCACGACGAATTTTTTCAGCTTGCTGTTTGGCAAGATAGCAGCTAATCAAAACGAGCGCTCGTGCCTCCTCCACATCCAGTTTTTTGCGTCCGCCCTGCCCCTTACGCAGCGGATTTGATTGCCGCAACCGCCAGAGGGCAACTCGGTCTGCCACCAATGATTCCACGTTTAACTCAATGGCTGCTTGGAGCATTGCTTCGGAGCCGATCCCAGCCAGGGCTTCTAGCGCTAATAGCACTAAATCCAGTTGAGCTTTGATGTTGTCTAGCTGCGATGGATCGGGCTGATTGAGCAGCGGCAGCGTTTCAATGGCAGTGGGTGCGGATTTAACTGGAGACGGCATAGCTTTATGATAGAAAACACAACCAGGACTGACGCAGTTGTTACCTGTATTGCAACAGGACTGGCAAACCGGAGGAGATGTTTCCGCAGTCGTGGTTTCCGTTGCATTGTGACACGTTGGACAACGGGTTGACCTCACCCTGACGGCTAAAAGTGCTTGGCTGACAGACCGAATTGAGCAGGGTTGTCTTCTCTACGCTCTTACAAGTTTTTGGAACCGCAGTGCTTGCAATTTACAATCACATTCAGCCTTTACAATCACATTCAGCTAGCCTTTCAGATTGCTCGGACACTTTAGCCTGGTAGCAGTTGCCAAAGGGCAAAACAAAGAGCTGCACTACCTAGTGGCACCGTTAGATTATCAATGCCAAACTTTGAAAAGGCTTCCAACCCAGTGGCGACGATCGCCACGAGCAGCGAAATCAGCCACGTCTGCCATCTATTGCCCTGCACATTCAGCAGAATCAGCAGACTCACGCCGTAGCTGACGATTGCCATTGTGAGTGAACCTTCGTAGCTTTTCTGCATATCCCACAGTTTATACGGGTGGGTGCCAAACCGCTGCCCGACCAACGCTGCCAGACCATCGCCCCAGGTCATTACCAGCACCCCCAATGCCGCATAGTGAGGTTGCTGAATTGTCCAGAACCAACCGACTAAGATACCAATGCTCACGGCGTAGAAGAAGGTGCCCAAACTTTTGCGACCAATGCCATTGATGCTAGGCAAAATTGGCAACTGATAGGAGAGAAACGCGATCGCGCTAAAAACCACAGAGGCACCGACACCCAGCCAGGTTGGTATATCTAACCACCAGGCAAGCAAAATGACGTTACCCGCGCCAATGTGAACCACCTTACGGACAATTTCTGGTCCAATAGGGGTGTAGCGATGCAGCCATTCTGCCAGTAAGCCAAGTAAGCCAATCCAGGCTCCGGTCAGTGCAATTTGCAGCCAGAGCGATGGTACGGTAGACAACCAGAGCGGCGTGGTCATCAAAGCATCGACAGTCGTAAAGGTTCTCTATGCTTCACTGTAATGGAAATTGGGGCAGCGATCGCGGGTTGTGCCTAATCCTCAGCGATCGCTGCTTTCTGTGAGGTTCCGGTAACTTCGATATACTGAGATTGAGTTTTTGTTGTTGCTACGTTGCCAAAGGCGAGATTTTATGACGCCATTTTTCTTGCTGGCATGGTTGAAATTTGGACTGCTAAGCGCTTGCGTCGATCGGTCTTGTTTGGCGATTGGTGCCATCTGAACGATCGAGGTGGGGTGAGCGAAATGTATGGCTAACGGTACGGAGATGTTATGAAAGTCGCTATTACGGGTGCAACAGGGTTTGTTGGTCGCCGCTTGGTTGAGCGTTTGCAGGCAGATGGTTATGCTGTAGTGGCACTGACCCGCAACCTTCAAACAGCGCGCGAGTTGTTTTCGGCGGCGACCTTTCCTACAGTCGAAGCGATCGCCTATACCCCAACTGAGGCAGGCAACTGGCAGCAAGCGCTTTCTGGCTGCGATGGTGTGGTTAATTTGGCAGGAGAACCGATTGCCGAAAGCCGTTGGACGCCAGAACGTAAGCAAACCATCCTCAATAGCCGCAAGCTGGGTACCCAAAAACTGGTCGAAGCCATTGCTCAGGCAACGCCTAAGCCATCCGTGTTGGTGAACGCATCGGCGATCGGCTATTACGGCACCAGTGAAACCGCGAGCTTTGATGAGACTAGCCCTCCCGGTGACGATTTTCTGGCACAGGTTTGTCAGGAGTGGGAGTCAGCCGCTCAAGCAGTCAAACAAGCTGGAGTCAGGTTAGTCATTCTGCGAATTGGCATTGTGTTAGGGAATGGTGGCGCGATCGCCAAAATGATGCCGCCGTTTAAGCTTTTTGCTGGTGGACCCATCGGCACAGGTAAACAGTGGTTTTCCTGGATTCACCGTGAAGATCTGGTGAGCCTGATCCTACGTGCCTTGACCGAAGCCAGCTTTGAAGGTGTTTACAATGCCACGGCTCCGAATCCAGTGCGTATGGCTGAGTTTTCGCAGACCTTGGGCACATTGATGAACCGTCCTTCCTGGCTACCAGTGCCGAGCTTTGCCCTCGAAGCGCTCTTGGGCGATGGCGCAAAAGTAGTGCTGGAGGGACAGCAGGTGCTACCCAAACACACTCAAGCAGACGGGTTTGATTATCAGTATCCGACAGCTAAACAGGCTGTAGCAGAGGTATTAAGTAGCCTGTAGGGCTACCTAGACCCTGACCCAACGCTAATTGAAAGTATTGCCCGTTGAGCGATCGCTCCAGCGCTTCGCCACCCAACTGGTGAGGCCACTGACTAAAGCACCCGCCATCAAAATCCCGAGCGCTGGAGTAAAAACGGGTTCCCAAAGCTTGTACCACAGGTCTAAGCCAAGCGGTATGTTCGCAGCACGACCTGCTACTGCCGCCGCCAGCCAGAAGAAGCTGAGCAAAACCAGAAATAAATTCACCATGAGGGCTACATTGAGCCACCGAAAAAAGCGATCTTTCATAGATGTAATTGTTAGCAGGTGTGCCGATGTTGTTATTAACAGTAACAAAAAAGGTGGCTAATTTGGGTTCAAAACCAGCCACCTGACACGCCTATTCAAGCTAAAGCTTTCAACAATGCGTTACGTTCGTTAGGCTCGTTCTAACATACCCTCAATCGATCGCTTCAAATTGTCTGGATCAACGTAATGGCAAACTGCGTCATTCATGCAGATGAATGCCCAGCCAGCGCGATCGATGTTCACCAATTTATAAGAGGTTTCTTGAACAAAGCAGCCTCTGTGATTTCGAGTATCTGGTTTGACTTCAATATTGTCGAGATCATCAAAAATCATCGCTATTAACTCCTTGACTCTGAGAAGATGAGCCTTAAAGAACACATTTATGACACGCCAACTGTTCAACTAATTCGTCAATTAACTGAATAATATCATTAGATTTCTAAACTGTTTGTTACGTAATATAGGTAAATATAACGAGACATAAACACTAGAGGGCTTTATGGCTGAAATTCCCATTCTTCAAGCTTGAGAGGCGCTACTGACGGAAAGCAGCATTTTTTCGTCTATTTGTAGAATGTCTTTTAGGTAACTTTTCTTAATAGAAGATCTCAGCTTTCTTAAAATTAGTCTTCTCAAATGAAGGCGCTTTCACTACTACTTTCCAGTCGTGTGTTGGCGCGCTCAGGGCTAGACTCTGTTTGAGACGTTTCACTGAGAGGCTGCAAAGGAGCTGTATCTTGAACCGTGGTGGTGGGCAGTCAGCTAAAAGTCGTTGCAAAACTGAACGTGTGTTGTTTTTTTAACACGCCTTAAAGAAGCAAGAGTCAGAAGTCAGGCACGGCTCTGCACCTCTAAATTTTGTCGGCAAATCATTTTGCAGCTCAAAGACGCCGCTTATGTTGCGTTTGTTAAATCAAGCAATC
>JBBSHC010000134.1:0-7420 GCA_038253425.1 Leptolyngbyales cyanobacterium
GCTTCAGCGGTCGCTTACTCAGCATGGAGGTTCAACCCTGTGGAGTGTGGATAAACGGGCTCGGTGCGCTGCGCTGACACTAAAGCAATCACCCACAGACCAGAGAGCAGGGCGATCACCAGCAGCAGCCCAAAGAATGCTTCCATGGAGCCACTGCCTTGGTTATGACTGCCGCCATGCCAATTCCAGTGGAAGTTAATGTGCGTCGTCTTTTGCGGTTGGACATACACAACACGTTCTGCCAATGGTGCTGGCTGTAGCGGTTGTTTAGCTGCCAGCGCTGTGATTGCCTTGTCTAGTAGTGCCAACATCTGTCCATCTCGTTCGCTTTGGGCGATCGCCCGCATGGCTTGCAGCTCTGCTAGGTCATAGCCGCCAGGAGCGCTCGGCTGCTCCTGGTAGTCAGTTGCGGTTAGTGGTGCTGACGGCTGCCAAGTAGCCAAACTCGTTGGCTCGTCAGCAGCGTCAGCAGCCTGCATCCTTGGCGGCACGGCATCGCCTTTTGGTTGATGTTGCATGGCGGAGTCAGCATGAACACCGCTAGAGCGCTCATTGAGCCAGCGGTTGATGTCTGCCTGAAAAGCTAACGCTCGGTCAGTACCCAGCGCGATTGCCAAGACGTTAATACCGTTCAAGGTCCAATGAAGGCGAGCCATCCCCACCTTCTGAGGCACTCTGATAAAGTCTTCTCCCTCAACGAGCTTCCCTCCCTTACGTAAGGCATTGACGGTCTTTTCGTTGGTGCCAAGCGCGGCAAAGGCAACGGCTTGCAGCATGATGCGCCCAAACTCAGGGTGATCGATGATTTGGGTCAGTGCTGGGTTCATCAACGTGCCCTCTGTGAAGCGGATTGAGCGGTGCCGTAGTCAGATGGGAAAAAGTACTCCAGTGAGCGGTAGAGCAACACGCCAGCGGTTACACCCCAAACGAAAACAGCCAGCGTCCGGCAAGTGCGGTGAAACTTGCTTAAGGTGGGCTTCGTCGGTCGGTTAACTCGAAGCGGTTGAGTGTAGGCAGGATTGGCGCTGGCTCTATCAGCGATCGCCTGCATCAAGTCTTGGGGCATGATCGAAATAGCTCCTAATCGGAAGTTGGGAGTGCAGCGGTCAGCGCAGACGGTGGTGAGTGGGCGCTGACTTTCTGCTTTGAGCAAGCGGTTGAGTGTAAGCAACAAAAAACGCCCCCATGCCGAGACATAGAAGCAATCGTAAAATCAGCCCTCTTGAGGCTTTCCCAACTTTCCCAGGGTAGTGAGAGACTGCTGTAAGTTCTGTGTCTCTTGGCTTTGGGCGGTTGCCAGCATTTCGGTACGCTCACGGTAGAGACGGGCTTCAAGTTTGAATTCGGTGGCTTTCTCAGCGATCGCATTCTTTGCTTGCTGCGTCTGTTGCAACTTCTCTTCGCGCACTCGGATATCGCGTTGCATTTCCTCGGTCAGCGCATCGGCAGTTTGCAGGAATTGAGCGGCGATCGCCAACGGATCCTCAAAGGCAATAACCTCGCTTTGTCGGAGCGACTCCAGACTATAGGTCTGGGGCAGCTCTGGCTGCGCGAGAACGATTTGGTGATTGCCAATCTCAACAGTAATAGCCTGCTTTTCTGGCTCTACCGACGCCATTTCTGCTTGCGGAGTCACAGCATCAAATTCATACAGCAGTCGATCACAGGCTTCAGGTGTTAGCCCATCACTGGTCTCAAAACCTAGCTCCTGGCAGCGGCGATACACGCTCGATTTCGGCAATGCGTGATCCTTGCAAAATTTGCTCAGTGAAGTGTTCATAAATCCTCAAAAGTTCTTGGGCACTGGCTTGGAACAGTTGGAACAACCTGAAACGGGCTTGGAACACGATGCCTTCGTCCCGCACGTGTTCCAAGCCCGTTCCCATCGCGTTCCGTTCATGCTCTACAAATTATCAACGTTTTTCGATTAATTACACCTTTTTGGTGATAGATTGCTAAAAACCTGTTAAATTGGTGCCGTAAAGCTGATGTAGAATCCCAAATGAACGATACATCACCAGAGCTGTACGAAAGCACGATGGCCAAACCATCAGACCGACTGAGCATTGATATTGGAGATCTCCGCACGACTATAGAACAGTGCTCTGATAGCCTGGAGTGGAAAGAACTGGCTTTAACAGCAAAGATTCGTGTATTGATTCAACTAGGCATCAAGGTTAAGCAAGACGAAGGGAAGTAACGGACGGGCGATCAACATGATCACAACTGCCACGATTGCAAAATTTTCGCTTGACGAGTACCACCGCATGATTGATGCGGGTGTCTTGCAGGGTCGTCGTGTTGAGCTACTGAACGGGCTAATCATTGAAATGGCAGCAGAAGGCACCTCACACGCCTATTACAGTGACGAATCGGCAGATTATCTTTCGGCCTTACTGGGTAAGCAAGCAAAAGTGAGGGAAGGTAAGCCCATCACCCTGCCCAATGATTCAGAGCCAGAACCCGATATTGCTGTGGTTGAACCTTTGGGTGCAGTCTACCTGAAGCACCACCCTTACCCGGAAAACATCCTGCTGCTGATTGAGTATTCAAATACCAGTCTGGCCAAGGACCTGGAGGACAAAAGCCTGATTTATGCAGCAGCAGCGGTGCAGGAGTATTGGGTGGTTAACTTGCGTGATATGCAACTGATTGTTTTCCGCGATCCTCAAGATGGCGTGTATCAATCGAAGGAAACCCTGACAGCGGGAATCATTACCCCACTTGCTTTTGATGTGGCAATTGATGTCAGCAGACTGATGGGAGGATGAAGCAATCACATGCTAACCGACCCTGAAAGCACCAGCGAAGACTGGGTTTCCGATGTTTGGGCACAGGCTGTAAGCATGGGTAACATCCACCCAGAACCGAATGCTCAGAGATGCACTGGCAGACTAGAAACAATTTTGGAAAAACTTTGCCAGTTGCGTAGATCTGCGGTTAGATCATTGATACTCACCACAGCCAAATTACAACAACAGCGAGAGCTGACGGTGAAGCAACAAGTTTCCACCTTTGAAACGAGAGGAGTGTCCGTCATGTTCTAAACCCTAGAAGCCAAAAACCCCCACTGCGACGAAACAGAAGGGGTTAGAAGGCTTGTTATTCGATTTGAAGGATAGGAGCAGGGACGCTAACTAAAAGCTTTGACGGGCAGAATGTTAGGTCACCCAGCTTTGCTATGCCAATTTTAGTGGTAATTCGTCAAATGGTGCAACCCTTTTGATGAATTGTTCTAGTTTTTGCATGGCTTCCTATCTGCTGTTGTTCCAGCCATAGGGAGTTACATTGTGCATCGAAAAAATTATGTCTCTAGGGAGGGCCGCTCATGCAGGTAGCCCCCTCCCGTGCCTTTCCCTCTGTGACGGAAGGCGATGATCCGTTCCTCGCGCTCTGGCCCCACCGCTATGACTACCTCTGGGCCGAGCATCCAGAGCCCGACGCTCGCCCCGACTGGCAAACCGAAAGCCGTCACCCCTTAAGCGATCGACTCCTCCAAGCAGGCACCCATCTCTACGGCGTCCGGTTCGGCAAACAAACCGACTACCTCCTGCTTGACATCGATGCGGGTAGTCACTACCATCCCCAGCGCGATCGCCTAGCCATCCCCCGCCTACTAGCCGCACTAGAACCGTTAGGCTTAGTCGAAACCGTCGCCATCACCAGCAGCTACAGCGGCGGCATCCACCTGTACCTACCTTTCCAGAAGACGCAAGAAACCTGGGCGATCGCCCAGGTCGTCTCCACCTTACTAGCGAATGCCGGGTTCAAACTCAAACCCGGACAACTCGAACTCTTCCCCAACCCCAAACCCTACAGCGAGTCTCCCAGCCTCTACGCCGCCCATCGCCTCCCCCTGCAAGCCGGTTCCTACCTGCTCAATAGTGACTTCCAACCCATCTACGGCGAACAAACCACCTTCGTGCAACGCTGGCAGTTTGCCCAGCACCGCAACGCCATCGATCAGCGCACCCTCAAACGGGTCTTGCAACAGACCAAGCGCCAACGGTACAAACTCTCCGGTAAAGCCGAGAAATTTCTCCATGACCTGAATACCGAAGTATTAGCCGGTTGGACCGACTCAGGACAGACTAATTACCTGTTGGGACGGATCGCCATGCGGGAATACATCTTCGGTCACGTCCAGCGCGGTGGTGAACCCCTCACCGGCGCAGACTTAGCCGCCGCCATCTGCGAAGTGGCGCGATCGCTCCCTGGGTTTGAAGCGTATTGCCGCCATCAGTCCGACATAGAACAACGCGCCCTGTTCTACGCCCGTTCCATCCAGACCAGCCGTTACTACCCCTTTGGCACCAAGCACCAGGCAAAGACTGCACCCCTACCAGTACCACTCGCACCCCCCAAGCCAAACTGGAACCAGGAGCAGTCTCAAGCGGCCCGCGATCGCATCCAGAGTGCCCTCACTGACTTACGGCAGCGCCATGCTTTACCGGAGACAACGACCGCTCGTAGAGAGGCCATCAGAGCCTATGGGATCGGGAATCAAACCTTAGACAAATACAAGGAATTATGGCACCCTCACCACCTCAAAGCCATACAGGGAGAGGGCTACCACCCTCTTAGTGCCGATCCCATCCATGTAGAAGCGCTAGAACCCATACAGGGAGAGGGATACCACCCTATCGAGACCAATAAGCTTGTACTCATTGCCGCTGCCCCTCCAGGGCAAGCGGCTGGGTTTTCAGCAGTTGGGGGGTGTGGGGGGTTTTCCACAGGTGTACCCAGCGCCGTAAGTACCCAGCAGTCTGACCGAGCGGAGCAGCAGCTTGCTAAGATGCAGGTATGGTTGGTGAGTGAAGACCCGATTCTGGTCGCAGAAGCCCAGCGGTACTTTACCGCTCAAGCTCAGAAGGAGTCGAGCAGTCTCGGCAGTACGGACGGAGTGACACTGGAGCACCGCGAAGATTGTGCGAACGAGGAGGCAGGGATGCCAGGTGGCTTTGGACGAGCGCAACCGCAGCGCCGAGGTGGTAAGACCGCTTTGCAAGAGATCCGGCAATTGAGTGTTGTGCCTCAACCGTCAGTGCAGGAGCCTGACGTGGATTTGGTCATGCAAGCAGCAGTCGAAGCGTGCTTTGCCCAGTACCAGCAAGAGCATCCAGAAGCATTGGCTCTCGCGTGGTCTGCTGGAGTCTATAACCCCTTGGCGCAGGTCGATTTGTTGGCAGTCGGTGCGCGCTTCCTGCCACCAGAAGAGGAAGATTGGCTCGCTTTGGCACGACTAGTGGGCTGGCTTTTGGTGGAGGATGAATTGGATGCCATCTACTTCACAGCGCCACCACCGGACTTTGCGTTGGAGCAGGCGGATTGGTATGTGCGACCGGACTTGACGACCTTTCTGGAAGAACCGCTGCTGTTGCGAGCGGCGGTGCAGCAGTATCCCCTGACTGAAGCCAGCCTTCGAGCGGCGATCGACCAGCGCGTGCAGCAATTGGGTTGGTCGCTGGAGCAGCGCACTCGCTTTGTGCTGGAGTTGTTTGAGCAACCGGAAGCGGCTTTAACTCAAGCGAATTGGGAGCTGTTGTTGTTTGAGCTGCAAAGTCAGCTGCAAGATGCGGACTCATGCGAGTGATGCTGCTTGGGTCCATCCCTGATAGCCTTGAGCCTTTGCTGAAGCTACTGGGTTAATTGCCCCGGCCGCAGAAGTGCGACGACAAGATCAGACTCTTGAGGCTTTTCCCTCTATCAAAGCCAAACTGGTGTTTTTGGCACAATCCCGTTAGGTTTAGCTATTGCCTTGCATCAATATTCTTACAGATTTCTGTAAATCAGTAAAAACAGAAATCTAGGCTTAAGCAAAAAGGCGAATGGAAGAAGAATTTTGATGCAGCTTGAGTTATCTTTGTTTCTGTAAGCCCGTAAAAACGCAAATCAGGCTTTCTGTAAATAATGGCTTCTGCAAACCATGAAAATTTCTATTCAAAATCAGAAGGGGGGAGTGGGCAAGACGACTCTTGCTATCCATATCAGCCATGCACTGGCACTTAAAGGAGCAAGAGTTCTGTTGGTTGATGCTGACCCACAAGGTTCTGCTCGGGACTGGGCAGCAGCTCGCAGTGACAAACCGCCCTTTTCAGTCATTGGACTCGATCGACCCACGCTCCACCGAGACTTACCTCCCCTTGCCAAGGACTACGACCATGTAGTGATCGATGGTCCACCCCGCGTCTCAGAACTAGCTCGCTCTGCCATCATTGCGTCAGATTTAGTCGTGGTCCCCATTCAGCCCAGTCCATATGATGTGTGGGCAGCCAATGAAGTGATCAAGCTGATTCGAGAAGCTTCTGTATTTAAGGAAAGTCTTAAATCTGTATTTGTAATTAATCGTAGAATCGTAAATACAGCAATTGGTCGGGATGTGGGCGATGCACTGGCAGAGTACCTCATTCCTGTTCTGAAGACGGTCATTAGTCAGCGTGTGAGTTTCGCGGAGTCTGCTGCTGCTGGAGGGACCGTCCTTGATACTGACCCGAATGGAGCTGCGGCAAAGGAGATTCTCGCCTTAACTGAAGAAATTTTGAGCTTAGGAGTTTAAGAGGATGGTCGGCAAAAAAGTTAGCTTTGGTCGCAAGCCAGGTGCTGTAGACAAACCTGTAGATCTTGAAGAATGGGTAACGAATCGAGAAGCACTGGTTGAGACAGAGCATCCACTGGTATCGGAAGCAGAAGTGAAGCCAGAGAAAATCAAGCGCCTCACTCTGGATATTCCTGAAAGCTTGCACAAGGCGATCAAACTGAAGGCCACCACTGAGGGTGTAACGATGGTGGACCTGCTGAGAGAGCTCTTAGAAGAGCATTATGGGCATCCAAGCTAACCGTACTTACAGAATTCAGTATTGACGTATTTCATCATTTACAGAAACATGATACAACACAATGACTGACGACCTTACGCTCGACCGCCTGGAAATGTCATTTAGCGAGGTTGAGTACGGGCAGAATTACTGAGTTACTGAATTAAGTAAATAAAGATTTGCAGAAATCATTAGACACAGAAACAAGGAGAGCAGGGTGAGTGAGTTGGTCGCGGAATATGGGCAACTGCTGGGAGAAATTAAGCAGCGGATTCGCTCAGCCCAATATGCAGCCCTCAAGGCGGTCAATAAAGAACTGATTGTTCTGTATTGGGACATTGGTGAATTGATTGTTGAACGGCAGCAAGGTGCGACGTGGGGTAAGTCGATCGTTGAGCAGCTTGCCAAAGACCTGCGAACAGAATTCCCCGGCATCAGTGGTTTTTCATCCCGTAACATCTGGCGGATGCGGGATTTTTACCTGACTTATCACGCCAATGAAAAACTGACACCACTGGTGGCAGAAATTAGCTGGACCCATAACTTGATCTTTCTGGTGAAGTGAAAAGACGACCTGGAACGGGAGTTTTATATCCGCATGACCC
>JBBSHC010000135.1:0-7410 GCA_038253425.1 Leptolyngbyales cyanobacterium
GACCGTCGGCGACACGGCAAACAACGAAACAGTGATCAAACAGGGGCTAAAACCGGGCGAACAAATCGTGACCGATGGACAATTTAACCTCGCGCCGGGAGCCACGATCCAGGTGAAGCAAGGGTTAGGACGGAAAGGACAGGACGCAACGGCACAGGGAGGAAAGGGGGCGGAAGGGCAATAGAGCCAACATCGTCTGCTCACTGACACTCAACCATCATTAATCCTATGAACCTCTCCTCCCTCTTTATCCGTCGCCCCATCATGACCACGCTGATCATGGTCGGGGTACTGATCTTTGGACTGATGAGCTATCGGCTACTGCCCGTAAGCGATCTACCCAATGTGGATTACCCCACTATTCAGGTTTCAGCGAGTTTACCGGGCGCAAATCCAACAACGATGGCAGCTTCAGTCGCCACACCGCTAGAGCAGCAGTTTTCCAGCATTGCGGGTGTGAGTTCGATGAATTCGACCAGTTCGCTGGGTCAATCGCAGATCACGCTCCAGTTCGATCTGAGCCGAGATATTGATGGGGCAGCGCAGGATGTACAGGCAGCGATCGCGGCGGCGGCAAGAAAACTGCCAACAAATATGCCCAGTCCACCCTCGTATCGCAAGGTAAATCCGGCGGATCAGCCCGTTCTCTACATTGCACTCAGTTCATCCGTGTTGCCGCTTGCCACAGTGGATAAATATGCTGAGACGCAATTGGCACAGCGTCTGTCGCAGGTGGATGGGGTTGCCCAGGTCAATGTGTATGGTTCGCAGAAGTATGCGGTGCGAATTTTGCTGGATCCACAATCGTTGGCTGCAAAAAACATCGGCATGGACGACGTGGCAACCGCTATTACCAACGCCAACTCTAATCTGCCCACAGGTACGTTGTATGGCAAGCAGCAAAATTTCACGATTCAGTCGAATGGTCCTTTAACTGACGCCGCTGGCTATCGTGCGCTGGCTGTGGCGTACCAGAATGGCGCACCTGTGCAGTTAGGCGATCTGGGACAGGTGCTGGACAGTGTGGAAAATGACAAAGTGGCGAACTGGTACAACGGCACACGATCGATTGTTTTAGCCGTACAGCGGCAACCCGGAACGAATACCGTCGCAGTAGTGGAAGCGATTAAGAAAATTTTGCCCGATTTTCGGAAGCAAATTCCTGCCGCTGTGAACATGGATGTTCTCTACGATCGCTCTCAGCCCATCAAAGACTCTGTGGAAGATGTGCAATTCACGCTGCTGCTGACGATCGCGCTGGTGGTGCTCGTGATCTTCTTGTTTTTGCGAAACCTGTCAGCGACGGTGATCCCAAGTTTGGCAGTGCCGCTGTCGATCGTGGCAACCTTCGGCGTCATGGTGCTGTTGGGCTACTCGCTCGATAACCTGTCGCTGATGGCATTGACGCTCTCTGTCGGCTTTGTGGTGGATGATGCGGTGGTCATGCTAGAAAACATCGTCCGTCACATGGAAATGGGCGAAAGCCTCATGGAAGCCGCCATCAACGGCTCGCGTGAAATCGGCTTTACCATTCTGTCCATGACCATTTCGCTGGTGGCAGTGTTTATCCCTGTGCTGTTTATGGGCGGCATTTTGGGGCGCTTGTTCCGCGAATTCGCCGTCACCATCAGCGTTGCCATCCTGGTTTCTGGCGTCATTTCGCTGAGCCTCACCCCCATGCTGTGTTCCCGCTTTCTACAACACAAGACGCATGGGCATGGCAACGGAAACGGCAATGGCAATGGGAGTAACGGTAATGGGACAGTGAGATGGGACGAAGCGGAAGCCAAGGTATCCTCGTCGCCACAGCGCCACAGCGCCTCAGCCGCAACCCGCTTCAAAACCCGCCTTTACAACCTCTCTGAGGGCTTTTTCGACGCCATGCTGCATGGGTACGACTGGGGATTGAAAAAAGCGCTCAAGTTTCACCGCACAACGATGGTAATTTCGACGGCAATTTTGGTCGCCACGATCGCGCTCTTTGTTGTCGTACCCAAAGGCTTTATTCCCAGTGTGGATGTGGGGCAAATCACGATCAACACGCAGGCATCGCAGGATATTTCCTTCACTGAAATGGTGAAGCACCAGCAAGTAGTGGCAGCGATCGCGCAAAAAGACCCCAACATTGAAGCCACCAACTCTAGCGTTGGTGCAGGTGGACCCAACGGTTCAGCCAACACGGGTCGCATTCTCGTCAAACTCAAGCCACGCAATCAGCGGCAACTGAGCGCTGACGAAATTGTGCAGGAACTCCGTCCCAAGTTATCGAAAGTGCCTGGGGTGAAAGTCTTTTTGCAAAACCCACCCGCCATCAACATTGGTGGGCAACAAAGTAAAGCGCAGTATCAATACACCCTGCAAAGCCCCAACGTACAAGAGCTAAACGACAATGCACCGAAGCTAGAAGCCAAGCTCCGCCAGCTTACCGAGCTTCAAGATGTGAACAGCGATCTTCAGTTGAATAACCCTCAAGTGAACGTTACCGTCGATCGTGACCAGGCAGCGGCGGTGGGGCTGACCGCAAACAAAATTGACAACACGTTGGGGTATGCCTATGGCACGCGCCAGGTATCGACGATCTACGCGCCCGATGCCCAATATCAGGTGATTCTCGGTGTCGATCCGCGCTATCAGCAAGACCCCAATGCACTGGATTTGCTGTCAGTCCGTGCGCCCAGTGGTCAACTCATCCCCCTCAATGCGGTCGCAACCATGACCCAGGACGTGGGACCGTTGACTATCAGCCATGTGGGACAGCTTGCCTCTGTCACGCTCTCTTTCAACCTGAAGCCGGGTATCTCGTTAGGGGACGTGACGGGTAAAATCGAACAGCTTGCCCGCGAAACCTTGCCAGCCGATATTACAACCAGCTTCCAGGGATCGGCACAGGCGTTTCAGTCGTCTCTACAAGGCTTAGGGCTGCTGCTGTTGGTGGCTATTTTTGTGATCTACATTGTGCTGGGAATTTTGTATGAAGACTTCATTCACCCAATTACCATTCTCTCCAGCTTGCCATCGGCTGGCTTTGGCGCACTGCTGACGCTGCTGTTGTTTCACGTTGACCTGAATATCTATGCCTTTGTCGGCATTATCTTGCTGATCGGCATTGTGAAGAAGAACGGCATTATGATGGTGGACTTTGCTGTAGAAGCCCGCAAGCAGGGCAAAAGCGCTCATGACGCTATTCACGAAGCCTGCCTGGTGCGTTTTCGTCCCATTATGATGACTACGATGGCAGCCCTGATGGGAACGCTACCGATTGCGCTTGGTTTGGGCGCGGGAGCCGATGCTCGTCGTCCGTTAGGGTTGGCAGTTGTGGGCGGGTTGCTGTTCTCTCAGTTCCTTACCCTTTACCTCACGCCTGTCTTCTACACCTATATGGAGTCGTTGCAGGACAGATTCTCGAAGAACGGTCGATCGCGCAAACGACAAGCCAAACCAAAAGTTGCAAAGGCTCCTGTGGCGTAAGCAGTTTTACCAACAATCCTGACCGATGCAGTTGTGCAACGAGCATGGCAAGCCGCCTTTAAGCAAACTTTTAAACGCTCAAATTGATTTGAAGGGCTGTGAGTGCTAGATCAGCAACTCGATCATTCTACAAAGGGCAGACTGACGCTCGTCTTTTGGCTAGTACCGTTAATGAGTACAGGGAACGATCGAGACCTGCCCAAAAAACAGACGCTGCTTTGGCGAAGGAACGCTTAAAGCAAGAAGGACTCTCAACACAATATGAGGCAAACAAGCAGCACAACTAATTTGCCCCTTGCTCAGAGCAGGAGCGATCGCTAAACGGCATTTCGCAGGCTGCTTTTACCGCATCGTTTGAGGGCTATTTCTTGGCTTTCGCTTTCGTTTTGGTCGCTTTCTCTTCAACTTTGGCTGGAGCAACCTTTTCCTTAAACAGTTTGCCTGCCGAGAAAGCCGGAACCGTGGTTGCCGGAATCTTGATTGGCTTGCCTGTACTGGGATTGCGTCCTTCACGCTCTTGACGCTGACGCGCCTCAAAGGTGCCAAACCCAACCAGCGTCACCTTATCGCCTGCGGAAACGGCATCCATGATAGCGTCTACAGCCGCGCTCAAGACTGCATCGGCATCTTTCTTGGTAATTGAAGCCTTCGCCGCGATCGCATCAACCAGCTCGCTCTTGTTCATGATGAGAACCTTTTGTTTGTTAATTAAAATGTGTGCAGTGATTATAGTTCAGCTATTTGCAAATGGAGCAATAAATCAGTCCACAATCTCTGTTAATTGCAGCTCATTATTGTTAACTCTACCGTAGTGTAAGATTGGCTGGCTCGATACCCCACAGAATTGCATGGGTTAAACTTGATCGCTACTCCTGTATGTGAAGTTAGCGACTTTTCTCCTTAATAGTGTGATTTCACCATCAAAATTAATCTATCTGAGGACTTTTTGATTGAGCACTGTACCGCCGTGTAATGGCTTGAATCGCGGTACGGATGCAGCGCACACTAGTCAAAAAGACTACTGGAAAGGCGTTTCAGCCTTTAGGAGGTGTCTCAGGCGGTAGCTGAAAGAGTTGGAACACCGATTCTTCTGCCAAAGTTTAAAGCCCAAAATGCTGATTCTCTCGTAGCGATCGCTGCGGTTTGTGAAGAAGCCACGCTATGTGTCATGGATTGTAGGGAGTAGAAGTCAGCCATCCGCTCTGTGCGACTGTGATACCAGTACACCGAAAAAACAGCCCATAGAAAAATCCCTCTAACTCGCAAGTGCAAGTAGAGGGATCAACACGTTAGATCAAGCAAAGCTGTAGGAAGTGGAAGTTGACGTTCGATCGCTGAGCGATTAAACGATTTCGTCTTCCATCCGCGCCATCACAATGGCACAAAAGGCGAAAGCAGCTACTAAAGGCATGGGGGAAGCAAAGAAATAAGTAAAGGCAACGGCGCAGAGCGCACTTACTCCTGCGGTGGCGCACCAAACTTTCTCTTCAAAGCACAAGCCCCGATTTGCCTTGATTGCTCTCAACACCTGGGTTGGAATTGGCACTGGCATGACGGCATTGGGAGGAAACGCCCAGTAATCAGTGCGCTCCTGAAACCAATCAGTCCAACCATTTTCAGAACACCAATCTTCAATCCATTGAGCAGAGTAATGATTCATGTCTCGACGCAATCAGTAAGTTTTATAAGTGAATATGAAAGCGAAAACGTAACGGGAGTCTAAAGGGTTATGACAAACCTGTAACACCGAATGATCAAACTTTTTAATCACTTCGATAAGCTACCCTTCTCATTGAGACTAACAGAGCCGCTCCTTTGACAACAGCCAACGAAATTAAAGTTTACGTATTCAAAGTGGCTTGAAATGGTTTGTTACATCTCCCTTAAAGTGAGTACACATCATTGCGAATGCCAATCTGAAATGCCTGCTGTAAGCATGTTTCAATTTCTAACGCTCATCGCATTGACCGTGAGTTACAGCACTCATAAGGGTTTGGCAAAAGTGAAGTATCTGTCATTTGTTCAAACACCAAATCGGCTTTGAGTGCCAAATCTACAACAGGTTTGTCCAGTCTTGCTCCTAGTTTCATGAGGTCAGAACAGTAAAAGCGCGATCGGAATATGGTCAAATTAAAGCTGCGGTGGTAATGCCTCGTTCAGATCCGCCGCTCATTAAATTAATTCATTAAGCAAGCACTTAAGTTCAATGCGTGTACAAGCGATGAATCTGTTTCCGATACTGCTGGCAGCGATCGCACTGACGGCATGTAGCCCCAATACGCGTCCGGCACCCACAGATAGATCGCCACAGGCATCTGGAACTTCTAGCACTGTGTCGGCGGGTGGAACCGCGATCGCTATCGGTGTTGGGGTTGCTCAGACCAGTAATGTGGCGCTGCTGGGGCAAGAGGAGGTTGCAGGCGCAAAAATTGCCGAAAAATACTTCAACGATCAAGGAGGCATTAATGGCACGCCAATCAAGCTGGTATTTCAGGATACGGGGGGTGATGAGCAAGGAGCCATTAATGCCTTTCAAACGCTGATTACACGCGACAAGGTAGTAGGCATCGTTGGACCCACCCTCTCGCAGCAGGCATTTAGTGCCGACCCGATCGCCGATCGCGCCCAAGTGCCCGTGCTTGGTCCTTCTAATACCGCTAAAGGTATTCCGCGGATTGGTGATTTTATCGCTCGTGTTTCTGCGCCTGTCTCCGTTGTCGCTCCCAACTCAGTGAAAGCGGCACTCAAAATTAATCCAACCATCAAGAAGGTAGCCGTCTTTTTTGCCCAAAACGACGCCTTTAATAAGTCTGAAACCGAGATTTTTCAGCAGACCGTTAAAGATCAGAAGCTTGACATCGTGACGGTTCAAAAGTTTCAAACGACTGATACCGACTTTCAAAGTCAGGCAACTGCTGCTATTAATTTGAAGCCGGATCTGGTCATTATTTCGGGTCTAGCAGCCGATGGCGGTAATTTGGTGCGGCAACTGCGAGAACTGGGCTACAAAGGCTTGATCATCGGTGGCAACGGACTCAATACATCGAATGTATTTCCGGTTTGCAAAGCGCTGTGTGATGGTGTGTTGATAGCACAGGCGTACAGTCCAGAGCATCCTGGCGCACTAAATACGGCGTTTCGCGCTGCCTATCGCACTCAGTTCAAAAAAGAACCACCTCAGTTTAGTGCTCAAACCTTTGCAGGTGTGCAGGTGTTTGTAGAGGCGTTGAAGGCGATGGATAAAGAGTCAAAAGTGAGTCAGCGATCGCTACCGGATATACGAATTGCCCTTAACAAGCAACTGCTGGCTGGTAAGTACAGCACACCGTTAGGCGAACTCTCCTTCACGCCTGAGGGTGAGATTGTGCAGCAGGAATTTTACGTTGCTCAAATCAAGATGGATGCTAACGGCAATAGCGGCACGTTTACTTATTTGAAATAAGGGTTTCAAAGAAGGGAAACAAATATGTCAGCCGCTTGACTACTGGTCGATTGACTACGGCAGGTTCAACTCAAAACCTGGTAACACATCTTCACCGGAGAGACTGGCTGGCATGGAGACGCTTTCAACCGCTTGACCGCTGCGATAGATTTCGACTCGACGCTTCTGTGGATCAATCAGCCAGCCGAGACGAACCCCATTCTCAAGGTATTCCTGCATCTTCTGCTGCAATGGTTTGAGATCGTCACTGGCAGACCGTAGCTCGATCACAAAATCTGGGGCCAACGGTGGAAATTTTCGCCGTTGTTCTGGCGTGAGCGCTTCCCAGCGTGATAAAGCAATCCAGGCAGCATCAGGAGAGCGATCGGCTCCATTGGGCAACTTAAAGCCACCCGATGAATCAAAGACAACGCCTAACTTGGTCTGCCGATTCCATAAACCTAGATCAACCGTTAGTTCAGCATTCTGGTTGCTGCTTTCGCCTCCAGCAGGGGTCATGA
>JBBSHC010000136.1:0-7407 GCA_038253425.1 Leptolyngbyales cyanobacterium
CAACGGCAGAGTTCGTAGCCGTTTTTGCGAGGCATGACAATATCCGTCACAACTAAATCTGGAGATGCTGCTGCGATTTTCTCCATCGCTTCTTCACCATCGACCGCCTGAATGATGCTGAAGCCGCTTGTGCGAAACTGCTCTAAGACCATTTCCCTTACGGTGGGGCTATCGTCTACGATCAGAACTATAGTCATAACTCCATAACGGCTCAGTGATTAAGGCGTAATTGCGATAGTTTAGCGTGTTTGTAGAACCAATGGCGGCTAGCTATTTGACCTGGCTTTTGAGAGAAGTGATGCTACCGTTGCGATCACACGGTATAGCGTAGTCCAAACAGGAGAATGCCTAAAAGCTTCTTCATGCTTGCTGTTTGCAATTCCTGACGATTCAAATAATTGGCTAAAGCAAACGCCCGTTCGTGCTATACCTATGCCTAAATTATACAGACGTTCCCATTAGTACATTCAAAGATTCATTGCTCGTTGTATGCCTAAGCGATCGCTGAAGGTAGTGTACTTTTACCTTTTATCTGCTTAAACCCTTTAAAACCTGCACTGGCGCTTTCCAAAAGAACCTCGATCGGGCACCAACTCAAGCGTTCTTCTCGTGTAGTAGCTTACGCTTGAACAATCAGCAGCTTACTCAGCACTCAGCACTGATTAGCTAGGTGCAATTAAACTGAGGCTGTTTTGGCGGTGGAGGGGACGAAACCCTCTGGCTGGGGACGAAGCCTCCCCCCTTCTTACAATTAATTTAAAGACACCCACTTACACGGTTTTCTTACAAGTTTCTTACTGGCTGGTCGAACTAGCTACTGCAAGAGCAAGTGAACCGAGTGCTTAGGCTCTGGAACTAAATTTTTCCTAACGCTGTGGCACATGTGGCTCATTGCTAAACATGCATTCGATTCAACTGTTCGACTTCATCGGGGGTCAGGCTCCAGCCCAAGGCTCCAGCGTTTTGACGTGCCTGATCAGCCGTTTTAGCGCCTGGAATGGGAATCACATTGCCTTGAGCAATCAGCCAATTTAAGGCAACTTGAGCAGGTGTACGTTGATGGGCGTCACCGATTTTTTGCAGGGCGTTAATTACAGGTGCAATCTTTTCTAGCCCATTTTGACTGAAGCGAGGATCGATGCGACGGGCACCCTGGAGCGGTTGTGCCTGGGTCGATCGTGCCGTTTCAGGTGTATATTTACCTGTTAACAAACCCTGTGCCAGTGGACTGTACGCCAAGATGGTAATGCCTAACTCACGAGCCGTATCGAGAATGCCATTGCTTTCAATCTGGCGTGTGAGCAGCGAGTAACGAACCTGATTGACAGCCAGCGGGATACCTCGCGCTGCCAAAAATTTATGTGCTTGCCGCATTTGCTCGGCTGAATAGTTGCTCACGCCAACGGTGGCAATTCTGCCCTGCTGCACTTCGTCAGCCAACGCATTCATTAAGGCACGTTTGCCCAAAAGAAAGTCAAAGGGCTGGTGAACCTGATAAAGCGTGACTTGCGACGCTTGCAGCCGTTCTAAACTAGCGGTGAGGGCATCCGAAACGGATTGAGCGCTGAATCGCCAGGGCAAGGGAAAGAACTTGGTGGCAACTTGCACAGGTTGGTCGGTCTGGCGCATAAACTGCCCGATGAGCCGTTCAGATTCGCCAAACCCGTAAACTTCAGCCGTATCGAAGAAATTGATGCCAGCATCCAAAGTGGCGCGAAAGGCTTCTTGCACCTGTTCTGCGCCGTAGTCGTTGCCATAGCTCCAAAAAAGTGTGTCTCCCCATGCCCACGTACCAATGCCAAGTGGCGAAACGTGGGGTCCGTTGAGTCCTAAGGCGATCGTTTCTACAGCCATTTTACACGCAAGCGAACTTTACAGTACTAAATATCTAAAGTCTAACGTGATGCAAAGAGACTCAGGGCTTTATCCTGTGAGAGCGGGAAGAATCTCCAACTAAAGGCTTACCGTCAGAATCTGCATCCAAACCACTTCTAGAGCAGTTATGGAAACTCGTCATTTTTCTGATTCATCTGCCGTGTCGCTGCCCCGCATTCCCCTGCTTACAATGCTGCGGTTAGGGCTGTTTCAGCTTGGGCTGGGAATGATGTCGGTGTTGCTGTTTGGGCTGCTGAATCGGGTTTTGATTAAAGAACTGGGGGTGCCTGCAACGATCGCCAGTGTTGTCTTGGCAATTACCCTGCTTGTATCGCCTGCCCGTGTTTGGTTTGGGCAATTATCAGATGTTAAACCCTTGTGGGGGCTGCATCGTACGGGCTACGTTCTGGTTGGTGCGGTCAGTCTAGCCGTCATCGCGTTCGTGGCTGTGCAGATTATGTGGCAAGTCGGCATTAGCTTGCAGGCAACGGGCTGGAGTCCATCGACGTATGCCTGGACGACGCTGCTGGCGGCGATGTTTGGGCTGTATGGGATTGCGGTCAGTGCTTGCTCCACTCCCTTTGCCACCCTTTTAGTTGATGTCACGGAGGAGGAAGATCGCTCCAAAATCGTTGGTGTAGATTGGGCGCTGCTGATTTGCGGCACGATCGTGGGCGGCATTACGATCGGCATCATGCTGAAAAAGCTAGGCACTGATCCGTCTTTAGAGGCGCTGCGGGGCAGCATTAACCAATTATTTCTGATACTGCCTGCGATCGTGGTTGTGCTGGCACTGGTTGCAACCTGGGGCGTCGAAAAAAAATATTCTCGCTATGCCGAGCGATCGCGCTTCACGGACTTGAGTGAGCGCATTACCCTAAAGCGGGCATGGACTATTCTCACCGCTAATCGCCAGACCCGTTTTTTCTTTACCTTTTTGCTGGCAATGACGTTGGGGTTGTTTCTTCAAGATGCGATCCTGGAACCGTATGGCGGCGAGGTCTTCAAGATGCCAGCCGGAGCAACCGCCATCTTAAATGCGTTTTGGGGTACGGGTACTCTGATTGGCATTATTGGGGCAGGCTTTGCGTTGGCTCCCAGCATTGGTAAGCGCCAAACCGCTAAGTTAGGCTGCCAGGGTGTTGTGCTGTCGCTGGTGCTAGTGATTGCCGCTGGCTTCACTCACAATTCCCAGTTCCTGCAACTGGCACTACTGCTGTTTGGCTTGGCAGCAGGCATTACGACAACCGGAGCCATCACGCTGATGATGGATCTCACTGCTGCCGAAACCGCAGGGACGTTCATTGGGGCGTGGGGTTTGGCTCAAGCACTCTCCCGTGGCATGGCAACCATTATTGGCGGGACGATGCTAGATCTGGGCAAAAAGCTCACATCCGAACTGGCGATCGCGTACGGTCTGGTGTTTGTCCTCCAGGCAGCTTTTATGATTGGCGCGATCGTCCTGTTGATGCGAGTCAATGTGCAGGAATTTCAGACCTCCGCAAAAGATGCGATCGCCACTGTGATGGGCAACGAACTTGACTGAGGGCAGTTGTTGGAGTTGTTAGTTGTTAGAGGCAACTCTGTCTAACAACCAAAAACTAAAAACTAAAAACTTTCTTATGTCTGACTTTTGGACTCAGGTGCTCGATTTCGCCCAAACCATTACCGCTCAAGTGGGAACGCGGTTACTACAAGACTTTGGGCACGTCTGGGCAGCAGAAAAACAGGCAGCAGAGAAGGCAGACGGCAGTTTAGTCACGCAGTCCGATCGCTGGGCAGATGAAGTCTTGAGAAAGGCGATCGCTCAAGCTTTTCCCGATCACGGCGTTCTGAGCGAAGAAGTCGAGCATATCTTTCCAGCGAACGACTGGTGCTGGATTGTTGATCCGCTGGATGGCACCACCAACTTTGCCAGAGGCTTGCCAATCTGGGGCATTTCGCTAGGGCTGCTTTACAAAGGCACTCCTGTCTTCGGCTACGCCACCATTGGGACAATCCTTTCACGGCTACTGGTGTGGTACGTCCGGCTTAGAGATGCCGATCGGCGCTTTTTTGAACGATCGCCCCATCCACTCCAGCACCGACCCACTGACCTCAAACCACTTCTTTAACCTCTGCACCCGCAGTACCGACTTGCTCAAAAAGCCCTTTCCCTGCAAAATTCGGATGCTGGGTGTCGCCACTTACAACTTGCTAACAGTCGCAGCCGGAGCCACATTGGGTGGGGTTGAAGCCACGCCAAAGATCTGGGATATTGCCGCTGTGTGGGCGATCGTACAAGCAGCCGGAGCAATTTGGACTCCGTTAGAACCGCAACCGATCTTTCCGCTCCAGGTCGGCAAGGATTACAGCGATCGAGCTTACCCCACCTTAGTGGTTAGCCAACCCGCCTTAGTCCCTACCTTTTTGCCCCTTGTGCAGAGCGCACAGTGTAAAGCAGAGCGCACAGTGTAAAGAGGAAGGCTAAAGGAGATAAATTATGAAGGATAAAAGGTTTAAGAAGAATAAAAAGAGGAGCCCTTGAGCCGTTAGCCCTTAGCCTTTCATGCCTGTGCCTCCGTCTTCCCGTAAAATGCTAAGCGGGGAGAGCAATTAGAAAGGATAAAGGTTAAACGATAAAGGATAAAAAACTTAGCCTTTAGCCTTCATCCTTTAGCCTTCCCAAAATCCCCTCGCTAGTTTGGAGAATTGCTGTGGATTTGTCCCGTATTCCTGCCCAACCCAAGCCCGGTTTGCTAAATGTCCTGATCGAGATTCCTGCCGGGAGTAAAAATAAATATGAGTTTGACAAGGACCTAAACGCGTTTGCCTTAGACCGTGTGCTCTACTCGTCGGTGCAATATCCCTATGACTACGGCTTTGTGCCAAATACCCTGGCTGATGACGGCGATCCGCTTGATGGCATGGTGTTGATTGATCAGCCGACTTTCCCAGGCTGCATCATTCCAGCACGTCCCATTGGAATGCTAGAAATGATTGATGGCGGCGATCGCGACGAGAAAATTTTGTGTGTTCCCGATAAAGACCCTCGCTACGCTCAAATCAAATGTTTAGCTGATGTTGCGCCTCACCGCCTGGATGAAATCGCTGAATTTTTCAGAAGTTATAAAAATCTGGAGAAGAAAGTGACCGAAATCCTTGGCTGGAAGGACGTTGACCATGTAATGCCGCTTGTTGAGCAATGCATTAAAGCAGTCAGCGGTAAAGGCTAAAACCAACTCCTTTTGCCCGTCGCAAAGTAAGGCTTAGGGATAATGCTTCCTAAGCCTGCTAAGAATATCTATACTCAGGAAATATTACAGACCGTCCTGACCAACGCGTAAACGTTTGCTTTTAGAAAATAGGAGTGTGTAGTACTAAACGCGATCGCGGTAGCGGTGATACATTGTCTTTCTTAAGCTCTCTGTCGTCTGAGCGGCAGTCTTATTTGAGCAGCAGTTGTCTACAAGTGGCAGCAACAATGCACCTAAGCGTTGCCCGGTCCAAACCAACAATTACCGTTTTGCTTGCTGTTAAACCAAGCAATGTGGGTAGCATAAGTTATGGATGAGCCATTGTTGAGCGTAGCGGGAACTCTACTATAGAAGCAAGATTATGTTGTTGGCGTTACTGAGACGAACGAGTGCTAAGAGCCTGCTTTCACAATGACTCATGCACCATCGGCTCAATAAAGTATTACCAGATCGAACAGCGCCGAAACCGACACAAGGGTATGCCGCATAGCAACATCCCTATTACGAACATTCCGATGCTTAGTCTAGCCTGACGCCGTGTAAACTTACGCTTTAACGGTGGAGTTTGTGAATCGCCCCATCCCTGCTCATAGTCTGTCAGCACACAGTTTTATGAAAAAAACTAATCGGATCAACAATGTCAAATCCTGATTCACCCGCATCAAACTCACAGAGTGATTGTAAGGACATTGAGACGATGACTCAAGCTTCAGCTTTCCTGATCGAATTTTGGGGCGTTCGCGGTAGCATTCCTGCACCTGGCAGCGAAACAGTTCGGTATGGTGGCAACACCTCCTGCGTTGAGATGCGGGTGGATGGCAAACGACTCATTTTTGATGGTGGTACAGGGTTGCGTGTGCTGGGTAAGCAATTGCTCAAGCAGATGCCTGTAGAAGCCTATATGTTCTTCACTCATTCACACTGGGATCACATTCAAGGCTTTCCGTTTTTTGTGCCAGCCTTTGTCAAGGGCAACTGTTTCCACATTTACGGCGCGATCTCGCCCAATGGAGCCACGATGAAACAGCGGCTCAGCGATCAGATGCTGCATCCCAACTTCCCTGTACCCATTCAGGTCATGCAGTCTGATCTAAAGTTTTACGATCTCTTTCCCGGTGATGTGATGCAGTTGGGCGACATCACGATCGAAACAGGTTCGCTCAACCATCCAAATACAGCCATGGGCTATCGCGTTACCTGGCAGGGGCAAACCGTAGTCTATGCAACGGATACTGAGCACTACCCCGATCGGCTAGATGAGAACCTGTTGCATCTTGCCCGCAACGCCGATGTTCTCATTTACGATGCGTGCTACACAGATGAAGAATACTACGATCCCAAATCACCCAAGATTGGCTGGGGTCATTCAACCTGGCAAGAAGCCATTAAGGTCGCCAAGGCAGCGGGCGTTAAAAAAACGGTCATTTTTCACCACGACCCAAATCATAGCGATGACTTTCTTGATGATGTAGAAGCCGAGGTGCAGTCGGTGTTTCCTAATAGCATCCTGGCGCGCGAAGGGATGGTTCTGCCAGTTGTTTAGCATGATCTCGTCATAGTAGGCTTTAAGCCTAGAGCATAATTTGGGGATATGAACACGCACATCCCCTTTGCTAAAGTTTCCTGGTCTAAAACTAAAACGCAATTTCAGACACTTAATTCTGATTTCTTCAGCACGGTTTGTAACGCTCCGCTCTCAGGCTGGCTGCAAGACGCTAGGACGGACTTACCAGGATGGTTGATGGCGGATCAGGTTTAGAAATTCTTCACGCGTTTTCTGATCTTCCTGAAACACGCCAACCATAGCGCTTGTCACAGTCCAGGAACCAGGCTTTTGAACGCCGCGCATGACCATGCACATGTGAGACGCTTCCATCACTACGGCAACCCCTCTTGGTTCCAAAATGGTTTGTACCGCTTCGGCAATTTGACGCGTGAGCCGTTCCTGCACCTGTAAGCGGCGGGAGTACATCTCTACAATCCGCGCCAGTTTGCTTAGTCCCACGACTTTTTGATTGGGAATGTAAGCAACATGAACTTTACCCATAAAAGGTAGCATATGGTGTTCGCAGAGACTAAAGGCGTTAATGTCGCGTACGAGAACCATTTCATTGTGACCTTCGTCAAAAATAGCGCCATTGACGAGTTCTTCTAATGATTGCTGATAGCCGCTTGTCAAGAAGCGCATGGCTTCGGCAACTCGCTTGGGTGTTTTGAGCAGTCCTTCACGTTCAGGATCTTCGCCAACTCCCAGCAGAAGTGTTGTCACTGCTGCCATCATTTCGTCTTTGAGTTC
>JBBSHC010000137.1:0-7401 GCA_038253425.1 Leptolyngbyales cyanobacterium
GCTTTAGAGTAAAGAACTAAACAGGTAGAATGAGGCAATCGCTCTTGATATCCTCTATCTACTTATTGCTACGTTTAATCTTGAAGAGGAAAAACTTGTTTTTGTGGGAAACAGGCAAGGGCACAGAAAATACTCCTTTAAAGCTGTACTTACGCTAAAGTGTGTCATGAATTAGCTGTAGATTTTTTCTAAATCGGGATTCAGCTTGGTTCTGTCGTAAGTTGGACGGTCCTAAAAGCTCGATTCTGATTGCCTTGTAGATTTAATTGCTAACAGACTTTAGTATTGAACCAGTATTTAGATTTATTTAGATTTCAGCAATGCCCCTGATGCTGCCTACGATAATGTTCAGAAGATTGGCACTAGTATGCTTTGTAGGAGTTTAGCGTTGGTTCAACCACGTGGAGTAAATTCAGGGAATCTGTCTGTAGACTTTATTGATACCAAATGTATTGACCCAGGCATAGTGAGTAGCACAGCATGAAGGAAACCAGCGTAGGGAATCATAGGCGACTGCTGCTTATTGACGATGACCCCAACTTAATTTTGCTTGTCAAAGACTACCTGGAGTTTCGAGGCTACGAAGTCGTCACCGCTGAAAACGGTCGAGAAGCGCTTGAAGTTTTAGAACGCGAGATTCCAGACATGATCATCTGTGATGTGATGATGCCTGAAATGGATGGCTACTCATTGGTAAAACATGTCCGGGAAGATCCTCGTACTAGTTGGGTGCCAGTTTTGTTTTTATCGGCTAAAGGGCAAAGCCAGGATCGGGTCAAGGGTTTAAATACTGGAGCCGATGTCTACATGGTCAAACCGTTTGAGCCAGAAGAGTTAGTGGCTCAAGTCGAATCATCCCTCAAGCAGGCGGCTCGTATCGCCGATCGACCAGGCAAAGGGCATGACAGTGGACCGAAGATTCAGGTACCGTTTGACGTTGAGCTAACACCGACAGAACTACGAGTGGTGCAGTTTGTAGCGCGGGGTATGGCAAATCGTGAGATTGCTGATGAACTGAATGTGAGTCAGCGCACGATCGAAAGCCACGTAAGCAACATGCTGGGTAAAACGGGACTGCACAACCGAACTGAACTGGCTCGTTGGGCGATCGAGAACGGTATGGCGTAGCAATCAGTACCGACAAAGCTACTAGAACCAACAAAAAAGAGGGGCGATCGCGGCCCTCTATCTGTTGATGTGTTGTGGCATGTGAGCGCTGTTAGGTCAAAAGGTGCTGCTTAGCACAGTGATCTTCCAGGTACAATCATTTTTTAGGGCAGGGCATTGTAAGTTTCGACTGCTGGTCCCATCCAGAAACGATGATCGGCAACAAGCCCCGAACAAGGACGTAGCAAAGCTACCCACTGATCGGCTGGTTGAACCTCGTAATCAATCTCATCGACCTGGTAATGCGTGACAGCAGAGCCATGCCGCAGCATAATGTGGTCACCTCGTTGAATTGTACCGCCCCGACCACGCATACAGCCGCGTTTTCCGGCATCGAGAGCCTCAAAGGTAAAGTCGTGTTCCCATTGATACTGACTGAAGTTATGCACCACTCTTGCTGATGTTGCCTGAAACCGCTTTGATTTCATGAGCAGTGCGACCAGTGTTTTTAGCTGCCTCACCTTATCTGGGTTTAAGTTCATGACATCAGATTGAGGCTTCATTGTGCTGCTTCCTGCGATCGCCAAAGTGTCAATCATGCTAATCAATTAGTCTCCTACTTATTGCTAGTATTCCTCCCAAAGGAACACGATGCGACACCCTTCTGTCATTAATAAGGTACAACTGTCTCTTTTGACGTCAGGGCATTGGACATTTTTTTAACTGTCCTACAGCTTTACACTGAGCCAGAGGAGTGACGATCGCTCTCGTGTCTGGAACGCGATCGCACGCTGAAACACGATCGCAAAAGAGAATAGCGCCTCTGCCGACCTCTACAGCGCCTTTCCACTAGCACCGCTTTGCCTTTGGCGGTTACCACAGAAAACAGAAAACGCTGCTATCGACGCTTACAGTTACCAACCGTCATGCGGCTCGTTCATGTTGTCTCGCCAGATTTCCAGGTCAAGCTCGTTGAAGTAAAGCAACGCACTCCGAATCTGCTCAGCCGTACCGCGAAGCTCCAAGTCGAACCAGCCATCATCTCTAGCATTGGCTCCTAGCAGCGCTGCCGTAATATTGACCGTCACCCCATAATGGGAAATCAACCGTGAGATGATTGGCTCATCATGATAGTTTTTGGGAATGCGAATGCGAATGCGAGCTTGAGTGAGACGAGGATCATCAGCGTTGGCGACCATAGCGATATCACTCCGTTGCAAAGTAACAAGCGATTTGGCAGTAGCATTGCCGTTGGCAGAGAAGCGATTCGTCATTTAAGTTTCCTCTTTGACCGCTTTGATGCGAGTTTTGCGCTCCAAGATTTCTTTCAAGACAAGCGTTACCACCGCTAGAAGCCCCAGCAAAACAGCCGCAGAGTAAGCTGATTCAGTCTGATACTGTTTGTAAGACTCTTCAACAAACAAGGGCAACGTTTGAGTTTTGCCAGCAATATTGCCAGAGACGACCGATATTGCACCAAACTCACCCATCGCTCTGGCATTCGTAAGCAGAACCCCATACAGCACCCCCCAACGGATATTGGGTAAGGTGACGCGCCAGAAAATTTGCCAGTTTTTTGCTCCAAGCGTTTTCGCCGCTTCTTCTTGATCGGTGCCGATTTCTTCGAGTACCGGAATAACCTCTCGTGCAACGAATGGCAACGTAACAAAGGCAGTTGCCAAGATCATCCCTGGCAAGGCAAAAATAATTTTGATGTCATGAGCGTCCAAAAACGAACCAAACCAGCCGTTGCGACCGTACAGCAGCACAATCATCAAACCAGCGACGACTGGTGATACAGAAAAGGGCACATCCAAAACGCTAATGACGAAGGCACGACCACGAAAGCGTTTGCGGGCAATGACCCAAGCCGCACAAAGTCCGAAGATGGTATTCACTGGTACTGCGATCGCCGCGATCATCAGCGTTAGTTTCACAGCACTTTGAAAGGCTGGCTCTGTGAAATTGGCGAAAAAAGGTCCAATCCCTTTACTAAATGCTTGTACAAAGACATTGAGCGCTGGAATAAAGAGAATGAGGGTGAGATAGAGCACCGCCACCGTAATCAACCCGATTTTCGTCCAGTCACGCGGCTTCACCGTTGCAGGCGGAGTGGTCGGTGGCGTTTTTGTAGACGTTAAAAATGGTTCAACACTAGTCATATCGTCGCCCCCATGACTGGAGAAGATTGATCAAAACTAACAACCCTAACGAGATGCCCAACAAAACAGCCCCAATGACAGTTGCACCAGCATAGTCGTACTGCTCCAGACGCTGAAACACGAGGACGGGTGCAATCAAGTCTTTGTAAGGCGTATTGGATGACACAATTACGACTGAGCCATATTCACCCACTGCGCGTGAAAAGCCCAGAGCAATGCCCGTCAATGCCGCAGGCATAATGGGTGGCAGCACCACGCGCCAAAACGTTTGAAATTTACTGGCTCCCAGACACCAGGCTGCCTCTTCAATATCTTTTTCCAAGTCAGAGAGGACGGGCTGCACGGTTCGCACAACGAACGGTAGTGAAATGAGTAGCATGGCGATCGCCACACCCCACTGGGTAAAGGCGATTTTGATGCCGAGCGGAGCAAAGAGGGAGCCAAGCCAACCGTTCTCACTGTAAACTGTTGCCAGCGTCAAACCTGCGACCGACGTAGGCAGCGCAAAGGGTAGGTCAACGGCTGCGTCAATCACCCGCCTGAAGGGAAAGGTGTATCGGACTAAGACCCAGGCAACGAGCAGACCGAAGAAACCGTTGATAATCGCCGTCGCTAATGCAGTGCCAAAGGTGACTTTGTAGGCATCTAGCGCGATCGGGCTGGTAGCAATAGTCCAAAAGCGAGCGGGACCCTCTGTGCTGGCTTTCAGAAACAGCGCGATCGTGGGCAAGAACAACATGAAAAAGAGATAGGCTGTCGGCAGAATCCAGATCCAGGGGAGCCGTGTGAACACGCCTAACCAGTTGCGCCACGTCGGTGTGGAGTACGAAGATGTTGCAGTCATAGGCGGAAGAGTCAGCCATCGCATGGCTTAGAATTTGCAAATGTCGCTCACGTCACAGCGAAACCACGATAAGCGCATGGGAATACCGTACTTATCATACAGGAAACGATCGCGTTCCGTGAGCCTTGTTTTATCACGCTTGGCTGGATGGGTTTTACCATGATTATTTTGCTGATGGGCGTATCCGGTTCTGGCAAGACGACGCTTGGCAAACAGTTAGCAGCGGCTTTGGGCTGGCAGTTCCAGGATGCTGACGACTTTCACCCCACTGCAAACATTGAAAAGATGCGACAAGGCATTCCCTTAAACGATGCCGATCGCTTGCCCTGGCTATTAGCGATGCAACACGCGATCGCCACCTGGCTGCAAACCGAAACCAACGTCGTCTTTGCCTGCTCTGCCCTCAAGTTGGAGTATCGCCTCAAGTTGGAGTATCGCCAAATGCTGTGCCAAGACTCAACGCAAGTAAAACAGGTTTACCTTCATGGGTCTTTTGCGCTCATTCAACAGCGCTTGCAGCAACGTCAAGGGCATTACATGAAAGCAGACTTACTACAGAGCCAGTTTGATGACCTGGAAGAACCTGAAGCGGCTGTTTGGATCGACATTGACCAAGCACCAGACGCGATCGTGGCGCAGATCAGAACAACCTTGAACCTTTAGAACAGAAGCCGTCCTAAGAGCAGTGGCGATCGCTTAAGCAAGTTACATTTCTGTATCGATGGTGCGGTGGGGGTGCCGGGTATCGGGTACAGAAAAAGGGCGGGAACTGGCTGCAAATGCCTTTACTTTGATTTTTAACTGCTCCTTCCGTGGCGAAACCAGTAGATCCTTTTTTAGCCTTGAGCTTTTAGCCTTGAGCTTTTAGCCTTCGCTCCTTTCCCACTCGCTAAAGGGATGCTTCGCCAGATTTGCGTTGAAGTAGCGGGGATCGTCAGAGACTTCGCGATCGATCCAGTCAGGTAGCGCGATCGCTTGCTGTTCATCCGTTAACTCTACCTCTGCCACAATTAAGCCCTGATTCTCTCCTTCAAATTCATCCACTTCCCAAACCAAGCCTGACCACGCGATCGTGTAGCGTTTCTTTTGAATCAACGGCGGTTCACACAATGTATCCAGCATTGCCAACGCCTCATCCACCGGGATCATGTACTCAAACTCTGTCCGTGCAATCCCTCTTGTTGCTCCTTTAATGGTCAAATAGCCCTGTTCTCCTACAACCCGTACCCGCACCGTACAGTCTGCCGTTGCTGCAAGGTAGCCTTGTCGATACAAAACGCCATCTGCCAGCGATCGCCACGCATCACTTTTGACTAGAAATTTACGCTCAATCTCGATTGGCATAGGAAGGAAGGGATGAAGCTTTCATTCGGTTCTGAGTGCTTTAGGCGTGACTAGACAATCAACACTTAGCCAGCTTGCTTCTGCAAATACAAAAATCCATCTACCTCAGCAGCCGTCGGTTGAGCGGCGATCGCGCCTGCACGGGTTGTGGTTAATGCGCCCACAGCACTGGCATAGCGAACCACCTGTCGCGTAATCTCTGGATCGGTAAGGGTTTGCAGTCCATGTCGGCAAAGTTGGTGGAGTAACCCAGCCACAAAGCTGTCACCTGCGCCCGTTGTATCTTCGACTTCGATCGCAAAGCTAGAGATTTTTCCCTCATTTCCACCTAAGTAATAAGCACAGCCTTTTTCACCAGCCGTCACAATCACCCCTTCCACGCTACCAAGGCGATGGGCGATCACTGCTGGCTCTGTGGTGCCATACAGCCATTCCGCTTCTTCTTCAGACAGTTTGAGAAAATCGGCTTGACCGATCAGGTCGTGGATGAGCGTTAAAGCCGTTGCTTCATCCGTCCAAAACACGGGTCGCCAGTTCACATCAACGAGAATCTTGACGTAGTACTCATCAGCAAGCTGAAGCGCCCGTTCGATCGCGGCACGGCTGTCAGGGTAAGCCAGTTCCAACGTGCCCAAAACGAGAAAATCCGCTGATTCAAACGGCACGATCGGCAACTGGTCTGCCTGCAAATGTGTGTCCGCGAACTCAGCCGTATCTCGATCGCCGAAGCCAGCAAAAGTACGATCGCCAGACAGCGATCGCACCACATAGACAGCACGAGTCGGGGCTGTCGGGTGATATTGAATGCCCGTACTATCAACCCCAATGCTTTGCAGGAGCGCCACTAACGACGTACCCAATTCATCTTGCCCTACGCAACCGATAAAGCCGGTAGGTGTGCCCAATTTCACCAAAGCAGAAGCAACGTTAGCAGGAGCGCCACCTGGATACGGAGTCCAAGATTTAACTGCTTCAAGTGGCAACCCTAGCTGATCCGCCAGAAAGTCATACAGTACTTCACCCAGACAAAGGACGCGTGGCTGGCTCACAATAGCATTCCTTGACAAACTTATAGCAGCGTATCAGACCGATGCATGACTCTTTACACCCAAAGTCCCCAGTCATTAAAGAATCTATGGAGACGCGACCCTTCGCTCCTATTATTGCCCACATCTTTTTCAATCCATCTTTTTCGATCCAAAGCCATTGCAGGAATGATAGCCATAGCCATTCTGGTTAGGACGGGGTGCAGCGATTATCGCCCGACTCTCGCAAATTGGGAAACTGAGTTTGCAACCGTTGAAACATCTCAGCAAGCTGTTGGCGATGCTGCATTCCATTAGCGATCGACACAAGCAACGTTCCTGCTAACTGGGTTTTGGTGTAGAACAAGCCACCGTTTTCTGCGATCGCGCCCCAAATCGGTAGATAATGCACCAGACCGCTTACCCAACCTGCCGATCGCCCCGTTACAATCAACACCTGTATTTCTGCCGCTGCTAGTTGTTCTAGCGTTTGTAAAAGTGTGGCTGTAAAACGATCCGCCGTCGTCAGCGTTCCATCCATATCCGTTGCAACCAACCGCACCGCTTGAAGAGCACGTGCAGCCTGCGATAATGGTGCGATCGACATAGCTCTAACCACAAACGACGTTCTAACCCTATACCTCTATTTCCTCTGCCCCTCTATGGGACTATTGACACCAGACCAGCGTCATATCCTATACCACCAGGAAGCCACACGATCGGGCATTCACAAACCGATTTTGGCAGCACTGCATCAATTACACAGTAAACCCTTCCTGAGTGATGGCGAGACAGGCTTGGGCATTGCACCCATCCATCAGATTGCGCTAACGCAAGTCGATACGTTCCCTACACAGGTGCAGTACGCTGCCAATACGATTCGGAGCTTAACCGATCGCCTGACGGTTGAAGGCTGGAA
>JBBSHC010000138.1:0-7392 GCA_038253425.1 Leptolyngbyales cyanobacterium
GCTTGTCAGACGGCAGGATTTCGTTCTCGCCCTCTTCGTAGGTGGAGTAGTAGTACGGGGTCAGGGCTTCAAACTCAGCCGCACAGGTGTCTACGGTTTTGTAGACGGGGATGACGTTGAGCGACTGACGGTAGGTGCGAACCTCATCCTCAGTGGTTTTAGTGGCGAAGGCGAGTTGGCGATCGCTAAAGCCCTGCCGCTTAACGGCAAACATCTGCTCTTTTGTTAAACTTTGGAGTGCTGTGCGCTTGAGAAATTTCTCTGTCTCCAGCAGTGCGTAAAGTTTGTCAAGAAACCAGGGGTCGATCGCAGTGAGTTCATACACCTCATCCACCGTCATACCCATCTGAAACGCATGATGAATGGTGAAAATGCGCTCTGGGTTAGGGGTTCGTAAGCCTGCCCGAATCTGTTCCAGGCTGGGCAACTTCTCGGTACGATCACACCCCCAGCCAAACCGCCCTGTTTCCATCGATCGCAGCGCTTTTTGAAACGACTCCTGGAAAGTCCGTCCGATCGCCATCGCTTCACCGACTGATTTCATCTGCGTGGTGAGAGTGGGCGTGGAACCAGGAAATTTCTCGAAGGCAAAGCGGGGAATTTTGGTGACAACGTAATCGATCGTTGGCTCAAAGCTGGCAGGCGTCTTTTTAGTGATGTCGTTCGGGATTTCGTCTAGCGTATAGCCGACGGCAAGTTTGGCTGCCATTTTGGCGATCGGGAAGCCCGTTGCCTTCGATGCCAGCGCGGAACTGCGCGACACACGGGGATTCATCTCAATCACCACCACATCGCCATTGTCAGGATTGACGGAAAACTGGATGTTAGAACCGCCCGTTTCCACGCCAATTTCACGAATGATTTTGATCGACGCATCCCGCAGCCGCTGGTATTCCTTGTCAGTCAGCGTTTGGGCAGGCGCAACGGTAATCGAATCGCCTGTGTGAACACCCATCGGATCAAGGTTTTCGATCGAGCAGATGATGACCACGTTATCTGCCAGATCGCGCATCACCTCTAGCTCGTATTCCTTCCAGCCCAGCAGCGATTTTTCAATCAAAATTTGAGAAACTGGACTAGCATCAATCCCAGACTGGGAAATTTCCTCGAATTCTTCCTGGTTGTAGGCAATGCCACCGCCAGAGCCGCCCATTGTAAACGCAGGACGGATAATTAACGGATAGCTGCCGATTTCGTGCCCAATCTGCCGTGCCTCTTCCAGCGTGGTTGCCAAGCCGGATGGACAAACGCCGACGCCAATCCGCTCCATTGCTTCTTTAAACAGCTTGCGGTCTTCCGCCATCTCGATCGCGGGTAGCTTTGCCCCAATCAACTCCACACCATACTTTTCCAGCGTGCCATCTTTCGATAGCGCCACTGCCAGGTTTAAGGCTGTCTGTCCGCCCATTGTCGGTAACAGGGCATCTGGTCGCTCTTTTTCGATAATTTTGGCGACAATCTCTGGTGTGAGTGGCTCGATGTAGGTGCGATCGGCGGTCTCCGGGTCGGTCATGATGGTCGCCGGATTCGAGTTGACCAGCACCACTTCGTAACCCTCATCTCGCAGCGCTTTGCAGGCTTGCGTACCAGAGTAGTCAAATTCGCAAGCTTGCCCAATCACAATCGGACCAGAGCCAATCAGAAGAATTTTTTGGAGATCGTTGCGACGTGGCATGGTGGTAGGAATGTGGGGTCAAGGGCTAAAATCCCACTTATTGTAAGGGCTTTCTTCAAATTAGTTGGTAGTCTTTTTTCTAATCCTGAGGATTGGGATGTGCATTAAGCGGTCAGCAGTTAGCAGTCGGAAGCTATGAGCCAGCTATCAGCGGTCAGCCATCAGCAAGGCTTGAAAGGCTACTAATGATTAAATAGCAAGGAGATTCTTGGTTCGATCGCCGTTTCTAGTGAAAATTTTTGGTTAGTACAGGTTCGATCGCTGCAACGATCGAACCACGCAGTGATCAAAATACGAACCTTAGATTGGCTACATGGATGACCTGGATACAACTGGCTTTAGACTGTAAGGTACTGTGCGCTGTTAATTAGAAACCATGATGGTTGCAGCGTTACTGCATTGGTTAAGGTAGAAGCTTTCTTTCAAGGTTTACTGCTTATTTAATGTTTAGGAGCAATCAGTATGCATAGCCAAAGCAACAACGATATGCAAATTACGATCTACTACCTGAATGGTCAAGTAGAGTCGTATACCTTCTACCAGATGGCTGATCCAGCAGCATTGGAACAGGAAGTGCAGCAAGAAATTCGGCGCATTCTCGACAAAGATTGGTGGTTCTTTCACTTAGATGATCAAACTGTGTGTGTGAACAAAGCCAATGTGCTCAAGATCGAGCTAAAGCCTGCGATCGCTCAAATTCACGGTGAAGGGGTATTCCCTAATGCTCAACGAATCACAGCACTGAGCCGTGCCCATGAGTAGGGTTGAGTGCCACTCGCTTGTGTTTAAAATCCTTCCGCTACCGTTACAAGGACGTTTATGAAACTTTCACAGCCGTCAGTTAGTTTGATTCGCGCCCAATCGTACGATCGCGCCCAGCTATGTCAAGCGCTAGAAACCTTACTAGAGCCATTAGGCGGTATGACAGCGTTTGTTAAACCCGGCGATCGCGTGTTGCTGAAGCCCAACCTGCTGACAGGCGGTCGCCCTGGTAAAGAGTGCGTGACTCGACCGGAAGTTGTTTACTGCGTGGCGCAGATGGTGCAGGAATTAGGCGGCAAGCCTTTCCTGGGTGACGGACCCGCCTTTGGCAGTGCGAAGGGCGTCGCCAAGGCAAACGGGTATCTGCCGCTCACAGAGGCGTTGAACTTGCCGATCGTGGAGTTTCATGGCAAGCGTTACGAGACGGTGAGTACAGCCTTCAATCACCTGTTGCTGTCTAAAGAAGCAATGGATGCTGACGTGGTAATCAATCTGCCGAAGGTCAAATCCCACGTTCAACTGACGCTGACGTTGGGCGTGAAGAATTTGTTTGGCTGCGTTCCCGGCAAGATGAAAGCCTGGTGGCACATGGAAGCCGGAAAGGATCGCGATCGCTTTGGCGAAATGTTGGCAGAAACCGCACGCGCGATCGCGCCTGATTTGACGATTTTGGATGGCATTATTGGTCATGAGGGCAATGGTCCCAGCGGCGGTGAACCGCGTCGGCTCAATCTACTGGCTGCCTCCAGCGATGTGTTTGCCCTCGATCGCGCCGTTGTTGATATTCTCAATGCCGACCCTGCGATCGTGCCTACGGTGGCAGCTTCACAGCGGTTAGGGCTTTGCTCTAACGTCGAAGCGATTCACTTTCCAGCGCTGCATCCTCAAGAACTACAGATAACCGACTGGAAGTTGCCCGAACACCTGATGCCGATCGATTTTGGCATGCCTCGCGTACTCAAATCCACCTTTCGTCATCTTTACATCCGGTTTATTCAGGAGCCGATGCAGGCGTACGCTGGACGCTAGCGTGGAACGATTATTAAGTTGTAGTGAGTAGTTGTCAGATGGTGGCTTTGTCTTACCAACCACTACCCACGTTTTGGCAGGACTAAAAAGCCAGAGAATGACCCACCGATCTACGCTTGAGGCGACGGAGGTCGATGCCGCGATGGGGCAACCGTTTGTTTTAATTTATGAGATTGAAGGTCAAGTTATGGATCGGATAATGAAGCGATTTGTAACCTTGTGTCGTCTTGTGTAATCCTGCGCTTGGGGCGGATGACTTCGCTATGGTGAGCGTAGAAAAGAATAACCAGAAGCCCGTGTGTACTCGCCACATGCTGTTATGACCTTCTGGATACTCACGCCTAACCCCCTACTTGGAAAAAGTTGTATGTCTCCCAATATGCTGCGCCAACTTTGGTCCATCGTGGAAACGAGCCAGTCTCAGACATTGCTCAATCTAGACGACAACAGCTTAGTGCAATGGTTGCTCAAGCAGCTTAAAAAGCAGCGATCGCTTGACCACAATGAAGCCAATGCTTACAGTCACTACATCTACACTCGGCTGCCCCTCATCCGCGATTTAGCCAGCGATCGCATGATGCCGCACTAGACCCAACTTGTAAGCCTTGATCTCACGCTAATGCCGACGTACCAAAGTCGGGTGGCACATCCTGCCAACGCCCCTGCCCAACCGCTCGTAAAGCCTCTTTTAGCAAAATATCGCCTGTGTAGAGTGCGCGTCCGACGATCGCTCCGGTCACACCGAGGGGTGCCAACGCTAGCAAGCTCAGCAAGTCAGTTACCGAACTCATGCCACCAGACGCAATCACGGGCACTTCAACGCTGCTTGCCAACTCTCGTAACGCCTCTAGATTGGGTCCTTGAAGCGTACCATCACGATGAATATCGGTGTAGATAATGGTGGCAATGCCAGCCGATGCCATCTGTTGCGCTAGATCGATCGCCAAAACCGTTGATGTTTCTAGCCAACCGCGTGTTGCCACCAAGCCGTTACGGGCATCAATTCCCGCAACAATCTGACCTGGAAACTCTTGACACAAGGCACGAACAAGTTCAGGCTGCTCAACGGCAACTGTGCCTAAGATGACTCGCTGTACGCCTAAATTAAACAGAGCAACCGCACTGGCGCGATCGCGCAACCCACCCCCCACCTGAATCGGCAGATCGACCGCACGTACGATCGCCTCGATCGCCTGCAAATTGACCGGACGCCCTGCCTTTGCTCCATCCAGATCAACCAGATGTAAGCGCGTGGCACCCTGCTCTGCCCATTGCCGCGCTACCGCTACCGGATTTTCATCAAAGGTCTGCGCCTGCTCGTAATCGCCTTGATACAGCCGCACACAGCGACCCTCCAGCAGATCGATCGCTGGGATAACCTCCATTGCCCTGACCTCTTGCTCTGACTTCATAAGCCATGTAAACCAATTCACAGTAGCGTATGACGTGAAGATTAATCAACACGAGCTTAATTCATATTACTAGAGAAAAAATGCGTCCGTTAAGGGGTAAAATCCAAAAGTTCACGGCTCTACAGAAGCGGTTTAAATTCTGATTGAGACCATCGCCACTACTATTAAATACTGGTTTAAGCAACCGTTCAGGCAGTGGCAAACTCAAAGTCAGTTACTCAGAGTTCCAGAATGGGGGGTTTCAGCATGGATGTGTGGGTTGACGAGTTCTGGAAAAATCAAACGATCGAGGGGCAACCTCAAAGAGTCCCTGGTTTTTTTGTGCGTAGTACTGCGCCAATCGATATTGAGGACGATGAATGCTCATCAGATGACATCATGCCAACCGTCTATGACGTGGTTGAAAGTCTGTATCAAAACAGCGTAACAAACGAAAGCTATACAGGACTGGTTATCCAAATTCATGGCTACAACACAGGTATCCAAAAAGTTGTTAAAGGTGGAAAAGAAGTAGAGGGGCGGGACTATATTCGTGAAGGCTGGCAGCGTACTTGCCAATATCTTAATCAGAGTGATACAGCGATTTACGATAAACCCGATAGTTTTGTTTATCTAGGGTATCGGTGGCCCTCAGAAAGCGTTCCTTCTAATCTGGCGAATGCGACAAAAGCGTTACCAATCATCCTAAAAATTCTGTTTCGTAGTGGGTTGGTAGTTGCAGCGATCGCGCTCATTGCACTCATTGTTTTTGCATCGCCCCTAGTAGATGGTATCGCCGCCTTATTTGTGATTCTTGGCGTTGCCACATCAATGTTAGTTACCACCTTATTTATCCTCCGCATTATTGTTTATTTTCGGGATTCTTATCGAGCGACTAACTTCGGCGTACCTGACTTAGTGGAATTCATTCGACAGTTGGATTTGGGCTTGATTAAGCGCCGCATTAATGAGCCGTTTTTTGCCGCTGTTGCACAGGATGCAGGTAAGGATCTCACGCTTGCACCTGCGCTATTAGCGAAAGCAGTTCGCAAAACCTGGGAAGAACTGGAGAACAAGCCAGAACTATTTAAAGTTCGCAACGATGCTGCGTTTCGGTTGCTGTTGCCTGAACTCAAGCAAAGTAATCTGGCATCGCTTGATGACTCGGTTTTTCTCACCATTTATGCTAGTTTTGTCAGCGCTAAAAAACCAACCTACACGACAGCCGAGATTGAGGCAGCAACCGACTACTGGAATCACGAAAAACAGGGAAAGCCGCGCATTCGGCTCACCTTTATTGGTCACAGCATGGGAGGCTTTGTCACCACAGAAGTGATTCGCATTCTCTCTGATGTCTTTGACCCGGCTGCGATCGGTGATAAAGAAAGCCTAGATAAATTACCACCCTCTCATATTGGTCGCGTCTTTTCGTTAGGACGCTTGATTCTTATCTCTCCTGATATTCCCCTCAGGACGATTATTTCGGGTCGCACCAACTTTTTACGCTCTGCATTGAGGCGGTTTGAGGAAGCTTACCTTTTCAGCAATGAAGGAGATCTCGCGCTGCGGTTAGCATCAACAACGGCTAACTATTTCTCCTTTCCAGCCAGTACGCGCACCCAGGGCTTTCGGCTTGGTAATGTGACTGTCAATTTACCAGGACAAAATGTTTACGGCATTGTTAACTTTGAACGGATGATCAGCGGCAAAATTGATCACCTTCTGGAATACATTGGTGTGCAACTGCTGGAGCGGAACAGTCGCAGCTTACGTCGAGAAGCCATTAGTAAGCGGGAGGGCAAGGTTGACGAAGAATCGTTGGCAGTAACCAAAACCGACCCTGAATCGATCGCCGATTTGTTTACCTACCTGGACTGCACTGAATATCGTGATGTGACGACTTACGAGAAGCGCAGCAATCGGGAAATCAACGTCCTCATCTGCGAGGGGCAGCGATCGCCGCTGAAATTCTTTGACTATGTAAAGCTTTTGAAAGCATACGTAGACTTCTCTAGCGATCCCGGCAAAGGCGTAGGGATTGACGTACATGGTGGCTACTTTTACGGTCGTCTGAGTAGTTTGCTCATCTACCGTCTGGCGTTTTTGGGCTTTCAGGGCTTTCTTGACTCGTTGGTCTTTCAACCCCCGATCGACATTAGCGGTGACACTAGCGAAGCGGCACGTCATTGGCAAACACAGCTAAAGCAGGCGGAACAAATGCCCCTGGAACAGCGGCGCAAGCTAGCTTTGGAGTGCTTTTCCTGGCTTTGCGAAACGCGAAAAATTCAAGTAGCAGCCTCCCCAGAACGTTATTATGTGGATGTTTTAGGGGTCGATCGCGCCAAAGTGAGGGCTGGCATCTTGACTCGGGAGCAAAAATCCAACGACAAACCGTCCGCCAGCTAGAATGAGTCGCTTCGGTTAAAGTAGCAATCAGCCGTCAGCGATCAGCCTACTGCTTCGCAGAAGCAAGCTTGTTGCGGGTTCCTGAGCTGTGAGTGCTATGAGGATGTCTACGAAGTCGAGCGGACTCCA
>JBBSHC010000139.1:0-7387 GCA_038253425.1 Leptolyngbyales cyanobacterium
ACCTTTGTTCCTTCTCCCCCATCCCCACTGCCATGCACCCACAAATCGAAACCATCTTCGACGAAGCCGAGCAACGTTACCTTAAAACGGAAGAATTGAGTCTGATTAATCAGTATGTTGATTCGTTGCCCGTGCGCCTTGATACTTACCAGACGTTGCGCGATCGCGAACTGGAAATCATGCAGCAGGTTGCTGATCAACTGGAAGCGGCAATGCCCCAAGAAGCGGTTGAACGTTTAGAGCAAAGTCTTAAACATGCCCTTTCAATGCTGCGCTATGCGGCAATGGGTATGTTGCTGAATGATGAATCGTTTGTGCAAGAACGACTGTTAGATTGGCTTACCAAAACGATTAGCATTCACGACACTCAAGCGATCGATGCGACACTCTTTCGGTTACTAGACCAACGCTTGAAGCAAACGCTAACACCGATACAGCTTGATCTAATCAGCCCTCAAATTGCGAAGGTGCAAAGCGCACTGCAACAGTCACCTGACTTGGCTGCTATCAGCAATTAGGTCGTCAGGCTCTGAACTACAGACCTTGAACAGTGCTTATGGGCTGACGTTTATGGTTAATAAGCTGCCCATCGTTAACTCGAAGATTCTCAGCTAAATTCAATTTCTGGTATACGCTCTATGATTTCTGTCGCTGATCTGCTTACCAATAACCGCGTTCCCGGTAACTATTTTGCGATCGATGCCTACGTCCAGGGCGACTTGGAAATGGGCTTGTTGGAAAATCGTCGCGGCGATCGTCTGCTGGCGCTTCCACACACCCTGATCCAGGCGATCTACTCCGGTTTGCAAAAGGAAACGGGGCAAGCATCTCGTTTGGTGCTCTTCAACTGTGGGCGCTGGTGGGGCAAAAACTTCTATACGCGCTTTCACGAGGAACTGACTGACTATTACGGCATTGCGTTAGCAAATATGTCGATGATGGAATTCATCAACAGTTTGCAGTCTTGTTGGGTGGCGTATGGTTGGGGAACCATCGAGCTGGATCAGTCCCATCATCAACGTGGCTTCCTGATTGTCAAAACGTGGGGTTCTCCCTTTGCCAGCGAAGCGCCTAAAGGCGAACTGCCTACCTGCTTTTTGGAGGCTGGTGTGTTGAGTTCATTCTTCAGCCAGTTAACTGGTAGAGAATTGCATTGCGTTCAAACAACGTGCGAATCGTTAGGTGCAGATTGCAATCAGTTTGTCATTGGTCTGACGAAGCGGCTACAGCCAATCGAACTGATGGTCGAAAGCCATTTAGATCATGACTCGATCATGCAAAAGCTCTGCGCCTAAGGGATGGAATTGCTGGTTTGATTGTTAAAACGAATAACGAATTCATAGTCACACCTAACCAGCGTGTAAATGTTGTGAGAGTGCCACATACTACTGCTACATACTAATGATAGAGAGCGAGCAGTTTGGTGGAACGCTCCCTTTGTAGCAGTAAATTAGCGATCGGTCCAGCAGGTGAGTGGCAGTTGAATGAAAGATGTTTGTAAGTTGAGTTTTTGCGGAAATTTAACTTTAAATGTAAGCTACGTTACCGCTTTCCTGGAATGACAGAACGGCTTTGCCAGCCTTTAAATCACAAAGCCCTCCTACTTACCAATCATTAAGAACTCACAACTTTACCCTCTTCCTACGTGTCGTACCTCCTTGCAAAAGAGCTAAAGCGCTCCAAATATCGGTTGCTGGGGTTGGTTGGGCAAGGACAATTTGGACGCGTTTATTGTGCCATTCATCGCAAAACGGGTCGTTTAGTTGCGCTTAAAGAGCTGGATAAGCAGCGCTTTTCAACCCACAATTTTTTGCGTGAACTGCGGTTTTTGCTGAGTTTACAGCATGTCAATATTGTGACTTGCCACGCTCTGGAACACACCCCGACTGGACGGTATCTTGTGATGGATTATTGCGAGGGGGGAACCTTGCGTAATCTGATGGAAGAGGACGTTCGTCTTAATCCGGTGCAGTGCTTGAAGCTGGTTATCGATTTGCTAGCAGGGCTAGATCATGCCCACAGTCGGGGCATTGTCCATTGCGATATCAAACCAGAGAATATTTTACTGACGCTGCAAGCAGGTGGATGGACCGCTCGTATCTCTGACTTTGGCATTGCCCGCTTGCAACAGGAAAGTAGCAGCACGCAGGCTGGAGCTACAGGTTCGCCTGCTTATATGGCTCCAGAGCGTTTTTATGGGCAGTATTCGGCTGCGTCTGATCTTTATGCGGTTGGAGTGCTGTTGTTTGAATTGCTGGCAGGCTATCGACCGTTCTCTGGTGTGCCCGCAGAGATGATGTCGGCGCATCTAAATCGCCCTGTTAAAGTTCCAGAGACGATACCGACAGCCCTACGATCGGTGATTTTGACGGCGCTGCAAAAGCTTCCAGCACGACGATTTCGCTCGGCGGCTGAAATGCTTGCGGCGGTTCGCTCGGCGGCTGAAGTGGCACAGAATGAATTTGATGACGGGTGGACAGACCTGCGTTTGCTGCGATCGCTCCCCGTGTCGATCAGCAGTCCATACCAATGTGTGAGGCAGGAAGCACTAGAGGCTGAAGTGCGGCAGTTGGTTCTTCCCATCTCTGAGAAAGCTCTTACGCTCAGTCTTGACAACAAAGATACGTGTCTTTATCAGGTTTTGCGACAGTCTGTTCGTTGCCAGATTTATCCAGAAGGCATCTTGGTTGATGATTACATGCAGGGTGGGGTGCGATCGCTCACAGCGTCGGTGTGCTTGTCACAAACGATTCAAAATCTACTGGTGCGACCTCAAGGTTGCTTTGCTGTGACGCGACGATCGATTTATCGGCTTGCGACTGAGCTGTTTCAACCTGAAGTGAGCCAATCTGGTCAGGAAGCGTTGTCGGCTTCATCCAAAAGTAGCGTTGTGCCTCATGTCGCACCAGAGTTGATCGCAGAATTTAGCCATGATATCCGGGTCACAATCGAACCCAATGGGCGCTGGATGGCGGTTGCATTGCTGGCACCTGACAAAGCAGCGACGGGCTTAAGCCTCTGGAAGTTACCGCGCAATCGAGGGGTTGGCTCTGGCGATCGAGGCAGTTTGATCGCGGAAGTATCTTGCCAAGCCTCTCATCTGTTTCACGTTACGATGCCGGATTCTCAACACATTGTTACCTTTTCGCATGTGGTAGATAAAGGTACGAAGGCTCAGATCACCGGAGTTCTGCTGCAAGTTTTTACCCGCCGTGGACATGCCATTAACTCGTTAAGCTTGCCTGTACCGCTTAGCTACGTTTTGAGCAGCGCTACGCCCTATCACTTGATTGCGATGGAGCCAGGGCGTTCGCAGTCAGTCATGCTGATTAATTTGAAGCCTCTGAAACTATGGCGCATTGGGCTTGAGATTGTACCGATACTACTGGCAACTTCCTCCTGGGGGTATGTCTTAATGGCGGCAGACGGGCGAATTGTGTTGCTAGACAACTATGGTCAGGGTATTGGACAGGTCGATGGACCTGCTCACCCCACCGCGATCGCAATCGTCGAACCTTACGGTCTGTTGGTTGCTACTTGGAAAGACGGACAGGGTAGTCTTTGTACGATCGACTTACGACAGTTGGAGGTGGGCATACTCTTTTGAGTGAGGAAGAGAGATGTAAGGGAACGACAGCAAAAAGAATTAGATAATAGTTAGGTAATAGATTAACGTTTGATCCCTAGCCTCTCACCCACATTTGCTCTTATGTCTTTCGACTGGTTTACCTCTAGCCACCTTGTCATGTTGGGCTTACTGCTGAGTTTTGCGATCGCTCACAGTGGTCTGGCGGCGTTGCGTCCGTGGGCAGAACAGCGGATTGGTGCGCGCTTGTACCGCGTTTTGTTTGCGATCGTCAGTTTGAGTCTGGCAGTGGTGCTGATTATTTACTTTTTTAACCACCGTTATGACGGGCTGCAACTCTGGCAAGTGCAAGGTGTGAGGGGTGTGCAGACAGTTGTCTGGGTCTTGTCTGCCATTTCGTTTCTTTTCCTTTATCCAGCAACGTTTAACCTGCTCGAAGTCGCGGCAATTCAGAAACCAGCAGTGCATCTTTATGAGACAGGGATCATTCGCGTTACTCGCCACCCGCAAATGGTAGGGCAGATAATCTGGTGTGTTGCACATACGCTATGGGTGGGCACGTCATTCATGGTAGTGACTTCGATCGGGTTGATTTTGCATCATTTATTTGGTGTTTGGCATGGCGATCGGCGGCTTCAGGCTCGTTATGGTGAAGCGTTTGAAGCAGTAAAAGCGCGTACATCAGTGATTCCTTTTCTGGCGATCGTGCAAGGGCGTCAATCGCTCAATCTGCAAGAATTTTTGCGTCCGGCTTATGTTGGGGTTGCAGCCTTCGTGCTTCTTTTTTGGTGGGCACATCCCGTTTTAATCCGTGCAACAAATAGCGTGGGCTGGTAGGATGATCCCAACACGCATATTAAGCACCAAATAACAAGGAACTATACACACTTAATGGGCGAGCAAACCTTTGTAAAAGAAGTTTTGGAATCTCCTACACCTGTCGTCGTACATTTTGGCGCACCCTGGTGTGGTCCATGTAAGATGATCGAGCCACTCCTAACGCGCTTTCAGGTGGAATGGGGCAAGCGGTTTAAGCTCATTGGGATCAATGCGGACGAAAACCTCAAGCTATCGAGTCACTATCGCATTACGACACTGCCAACGATTCTTCTCTTTGAAGGTGGTAAGGTCGTGCATCGGTTTGAAGGTATGTATCGGCGAGATGATCTTTGGCAAGAGCTACAGCGGCTGTTAGTTAATTCACCATCATCTAGCAATGCTTCAGTAGAACCCATTCAGCAGATTGGGGTTGGAGATTAAAGGTAGTGCTTCAAGAAATTTAGAGCTAAGGGTTTGGCAGTGAAGACGGTTTCTCCCTAACCCTTGTTTTTCGGCGTTGGCTCTTTGAGTTGAAACGGTTGACTGCACTGAGCACCTGAAATTGACCGAGAAAGCCATAAGGAAGCGCCATTGACCCGGTAACGCGCTCATTAACTCTCATTGAGAGTTCTGGGTTAGACTCGTCTGACCCTACTTTCTGCGAATTTTGTCGCTTGTCCCCATCTTTGTACAGATGTTACGCCTTGCTGTTTCAGGAATGCTAATTCACAAAGATGCCGAAATGTTGTGTTCGCACCTGACAGTTTCCAGTTGAGCGTGTGTAACAATGTAAACGGTTTTCCCAAACGAGTGAAGAACACTAAACGTAGGCATAAGTAATGGAAGCGATCTATCAGTATGCCTGGCTGATTCCGGTCTTACCGCTGGCTGGCGCAATGGTTGTGGGCTTAGGGCTAATTTCCTTTAACAAAGCGACTAATCGGTTAAGACAGGTCAACTCAATTTTTATCGTCTCGCTGATTGGGGCGGCATTGGTATTATCTTCAGCACTGCTATGGAGCCAGTGGAATGGTCACGCGCCTTACACTCAGATGTTTGAGTGGGCGGCAGCAGGAGATTTTCACCTCAGCATGGGGTACACGATCGACCATCTGACTGCTCTGATGCTGGTCATTGTAACCACGGTGGCATTTCTAGTCATGATCTACACCGATGGCTACATGGCGCATGACCCTAGCTATGTACGTTTTTATGCTTATTTGAGCCTGTTTAGCTCCTCGATGTTGGGGTTAGTCATTAGCCCGAACCTGGTACAGGTTTATATTTTCTGGGAACTGGTGGGAATGTGTTCCTATCTGCTCATTGGCTTTTGGTTCGATCGCAAGGCGGCGGCGGACGCTTGTCAGAAGGCGTTTGTAACTAACCGAGTGGGTGACTTTGGTCTGCTGTTGGGCATTTTGGGGCTTTATTGGGCGACCCGCAGTTTTGACTTTGTGACGATCGGCGATCGCCTTCAAGAACTGGTGCAATCAGGTGCAATCAGTGGTGGGTTGGCGGCGCTCTTCGCCATTTTGGTCTTCCTGGGTCCTGTGGCAAAGTCGGCTCAGTTTCCGCTGCATGTCTGGTTGCCGGATGCGATGGAGGGTCCCACTCCGATTTCAGCGCTAATTCATGCTGCGACGATGGTAGCAGCGGGGGTCTTTTTGATTGCCCGGATGTTCCCCGTCTTTGAGGGGATTCCGGTGGTTATGGAGGTCATTGCTTACACGGGGGCGTTTACAGCTTTTCTCGGTGCAACGATCGCCATCACACAGAACGACATTAAGAAGGGCTTGGCGTACTCCACAATGTCGCAATTGGGCTACATGGTCATGGCAATGGGCGTCGGTTCCTACAGCGCTGGTATGTTCCATTTGATGACCCATGCTTACTTCAAGGCAATGCTGTTCTTGGGTTCAGGTTCGGTCATTCACGGGATGGAGCATGTAGTGGGGCATAACCCAGCCTATGCTCAAGACATGCGCCTGATGGGTGGACTGCGGAAGTATATGCCCTTCACAGGTATTACGTTCTTGATTGGTACGTTAGCAATCTCAGGTATTCCCCCTTTTGCAGGTTTTTGGTCAAAGGATGAGATTCTCGGCAATGCGTTTGCAGCCAATCCCGTTCTCTGGGGGGTGGGATATCTGACAGCGGGGATCACGGCATTCTATATGTTCCGCATGTATATCTCCACCTTTGAAGGCGGGTTTCGCGGTAACGATGCGGCGATGCGTCAGGTGATTAAGGTGGAACAACTGCAAGCGCAGGGCGTGTCGATCGGTCCTGGGGCGATGAATCCTCAGGAGCTAACTTTAGATGCTGCCCATGCTCATGCTGACGGTGAGCACGATGACCACGGGCACCACAGCGAATTTCCGCATGAATCGCCTTTGACAATGACGCTACCGCTGATGATTTTGGCGGTGCCGTCAATGCTCATTGGTCTGGTCGGGACTCCGTTCGCAAATTACTTTGAGGCATTTATTCACGCTCCGGGTGAAGCTGTAGTGGCAGCCGAAGGAGGCGAAAACTTGTCTGAGTTTTTTGTGATGGCTGGCAGTTCAGTGGGTATTTCGCTGCTTGGCATTTCGCTAGCGATTTTGATGTACGCGCAGAAGAAAATTGATCCCGCTGCGATCGCTGCTAAGATCCCGGCACTCTATCAGCTATCGAAAAACAAGTGGTATTTCGACGACATTTATGACAATGTTTTCGTACTGGGTAGTCGTCGTCTGGCACGGCAAGTGCTGGAGGTAGACTCCAAAGTAGTGGATGGTGTTGTCAATCTGGCAGGCTTAGTCACGCTGCTCACTGGAGAGACACTCAAATACATTGAGAATGGTCGTGCCCAGTTTTACGCTTTGATTGTGTTTGCGGCTGTTCTGGGGTTAGTTATTTTCTCACGCATAACTTAAGAAGTTGTGAGTTGTTGTTGGTTAATCGTTAGAGATGGCTACAATTTCTGAGCAGCTAACGACT
>JBBSHC010000140.1:0-7367 GCA_038253425.1 Leptolyngbyales cyanobacterium
ACTCCCCCCGACGTGAAATCGGGTCACCCGATCGTCACTCATCGCGCCCTCCCTGGAGCATCAGGCTGAAGCCTACCGTTCCTAGCAAAACGGCACCCACGATGCCGACCTGAATCCCGGTTTTCTGTCCGGATGGGTCGCTCAATGTTGAGTAAATTGCGTCCCACGATCCGCCTACCACACCGAACAAGACGATCGCGCCCAGCAGGAGCGCCAGGAGGCGATCCGAGGTGCGACGACTCAGCGTGGCATAAATAATACAGCCCGTAGCGGACACCCCCAGCAGCAGGAAGTATCCCGGCAATAGACCCGGAAGCAGACGGGCTGCGAGCGTGGCGGATAGCCCCGTGGAGAACAGCAACCCAAGACGCGAGATCCCTCGAATTACCCCAAAAAAGGTGGTGGGCTGAGGCGGCGTTTCGACCTCCCAATCGCGACCGGGCACTAGAAAGAAGGGGTCTTTCTGTCTACCCGGATTAAAGAAGACCCCGTCTTCGTCGTCGGTGTTAAACATGGTGGCTTACCTCGTCAGTTGAAGAAGGCGGTGACCGGGTTTCCGGCTCTGGGTTTGATTGTTTTGCCATTGATGTGGTCGGTGAACTGGCGGCGTTCTTCCGACCTCGCTTTGGCTTCAGTCGGCTGCTGTCTGATGCGTGCTACCTCTTCTGTGGTTTGGGCACCGATCACCTGCTTGTTGACTTTCATCTGAGCAAACGCCTTTTTCCGCATGGCGATGAGTTGCAGCTTGAACTGATGCTTGCCTGCGGTGAGGTCGAGCTTGCCTTTGCGCTGGGCCAGTTGAATGCCGTGCTGAGTGTCCTGGGTGATTTTGTGGAGCGTGGCTTGATGCTTGGCGATCGTCACTTCTAGGTGACCAACCAGTTTGTCAATTTCTTCTTTGCGTTTAAGGGAGCCCTCGATCGCTTCTTTGCGAAGGGTTTCGATTTGCACGGCACAGTCGGTGATGATCCGAATGCTTTCGGTGAGGGACTTGGCAATGTCTACCTGAATCTTTAAGCTCTGGGCGAATTGTCTAAGTTCGTGGGCATCGTCAGCCGTGGCGCGTCCTAATTGGGTGACATCAAAGCCAAATTGACTGGAGAGGGATTGGACGATTTGAGCGCTGCTGCCACGCTCGCCCACGTGAAAGTGGACGGTTCGGGGAGAAGGATTGCCATTTGAGTGGGGATTTGCCATGCCGGTGCGTTCCATCACGTTCTACTAGGTATGCTAGCATAGCTTTCAATGCTATTAAATGTTTTTGAATAGCATTGAAAGCTAAACCGTTATGGTCAAAGGGGAATTATGATTGCAGCATTCAATTGCTTTGAATCTGATACGATGCCGCCTAGCAAAAAAGCACGGGTTACTTTTCTCTGTTCCCATGAGGCGCGAAAGTTCCTTGAGGTTTGGGCAGATAAAGAAGGTCGAACTATCAGCAACCTGGTAGAAAGGATTGTGCTGGCAGCGATCTCAGAACAGGAATCTGAGGAAGTGAGTGAGTCGAAAGGATGAAGGTGATTACAGTCCGTGAAAGCAAAGGCAAGTGACAAATCGCCATGACAGTCAATGGAAAACTTGAACTCATCATCAAAATCAACGAACTGCCCAATGCAGCCACCGGCGAGAATGGCTGGAAGTCCTTCGCCCTAGACTGCGATGGGCAGATCGTCTCTATTACTGTCAAGCCTAAAGTCTGGAAGAAGCTAGAGGATGCTCAAGCGAATTTCCCCATGTGGGTTGCTGCCGTCGCTGGAAAAATGGGACAACCCACCGAGAAGGGCTTTGTGCTGGCAGAAGCCAATATCCAGGTGTTTGAGAAAAAGCCCAAAGAACCCGCAGTAGCAGAGTAGGAGAGATCGACTATGACGCAAGCGAAACCACGATTTAGAACGATTGAGGAATATCTCGACTATGACGACGGCACTGATACCCGTTACGAATTGGTGAATGGGGAGTTAGTCGAGATGGGTGCTGAAAGTACACTAAATACTCAGATTGCTGTTTTTCTTATTGCAGCTTTTCTGCAACTGGGCATTTCTTATAGTCGATTGGGAATTAAGCAGCAAATTTCTGTCAGTAGCCGCGAAGTCACCGCTAGAGAGCCTGATCTGATGATTCATTCAGAAGAATCTGCAATCGCCATCAGTGGTCAGAAGCAAGCTCTACTCACTTTTGAGATGCCTTCTCCGGCGCTGGTGATAGAAGTCGTATCGCCGGGGAAACCAGGCAGCGATAACTACGAGCGTGACTATGTTGAAAAGCCAAAAGAGTATGCAGCACGGGGCATTCCTGAGTTTTGGCAGATTGACCCAGACAGAACAGTGATGAAAGTGCTGACGCTCAAGGATGGAGTCTATGAGTCGAGAGAGTTTCGAGGTAGCGATAAAGTTGACTCGCCCACCTTTCCAGATCTGCAATTAACGGCTGATCAGATTTTGAGAGCAGGGCGATAAAGAACTTGCGCTGAATGTGAGTAGCAAAAGCAGCTATTAGTTGATTGAGCGATCAGTCTAAAAGAAAATTTCATCACTTTACCTTTTCTTTGGTACGATACTTACCAACTTGTAAGTACCGGATAACCTAATGGAAACTGCCATTTGTATGTCTGTCGGTGAGAAGATTTTGAAACGGCGTAAGGAGCTTAAGCTAACTCGTTTGCAAGTTGCTCTGGCAGTTGGGTGCGTTGAGTCATCGGTACAGTCTTGGGAAACTGGACGGCACGCACCAAAACTAGCGCCTGCTCAAATGCAGCGGCTTTGCGACATACTGCAAATCTCGCTGAGAGAATTAGCCTCTGAAGATCTAGGAGAAAACCTATAAGAACTAAACACTAAAAAGTCCCTAATCGCAGAGCTACTAAGGGCTTAAAAACTTTTATAAACCAAAGACCGAGCCGCTCTGACACTCAGAAACATCCCCCAAGTCGCCAAACTAAGTGATGTCAATGAGATTTATAGTGCCCGGTTTTGGTTCTCTAAGGCTACTGAATTACAGTAGTCTCGGCTGTTTATGTTGCTTACTGAACGAATGATGTTCCTGATATACCATTATATCAAGACATCGTTCTATAAGGATAGCAAGTATAACCTTTCATGAATACCTCAGTATTCACGAAAGAACCATACAGCTCTAGAGAACCAACCGGAAACCAGCGACTCGGCTCCCTCAAAAATCAGGAGCCGACAGTGCAAAATTTCAATTTTCTTGAGGAATTCCGCGCCAGTGCAATTCCAGAACGTCTTGCCCTCGCCAACGCTGTTTGGACCGATGGGGACACAGCGGTGCAGCTATTAACCGAACACGCGATCGCAGCCTCGCAAAAGGGAAGCAGTTTTGTTGGCATGCCAGCAGGGCGAATCCTAAATAAATACGCCTTTGCCGCCGATGGGGGCTGGCTGGCTTTTGGCTGTACGCTCAACGGCTCACCCGCCACAGTGCCCTATTTCAAGCCTCTGAACCCTCGTCAAGCTGGTGAGTTCAAAGGATTTTGTGAAGCTCCAAAACTTAAGACCGTCAAATATGAAACGCCGCAGGGCTTGGAGGCTACACCCATTCTGCCCTGGGTGGACGATGACACTGCCCAAGAGATTTACGTCCACTACGGCGTGACTCCACTAGAGGGTGAGCTTTTTTGGTCTGTGGTTTGGCGGTGCAACCTACCGATCGCCATCACAGAAGGACTCAAGAAAGCGCTTTGCCAGATTGCTCACAGGATGCCAGCGATCGCATTGCGAGGTGTTTGCAACTGGCATCGAAAAGGTGAAACCGAGCTGCACCGCACGATCGCGCACTTTGCTACCCCAGGACGGGCGATTTACATCGTCTTTGACCAGGACAGTAAACCCAGCACTCAGAAAGCTGTCCGCACCCAGGTTCTAAAGTTGGGAGCTGCATTAGAGAAAAGCGGCGCTAAGGCCAGCGTTTGCATTTGGGATGGTTCGCAGGGCAAAGGGATTGACGATGCTATTTTTGGCTTGGGTATCCGCGCCCAGACCTGGCTTAATGCGGTCTTCGAGAATGCCTTAGACCTGTCAACTTATAAGCGTGATGCCCGGATTCTTCAGTCACTAGAGACGATCGCCCGATTAAACACCTTATCGTACCCCGCAGAACGTGCTACCGAGGGCGAATACTTGCCAGAGTTACCGCCTGTGCAGCCGGGGCTGATTACGGCTGTGTCTTCATCAGTAGACACCGGGAAGACCACGCGAATTGGTGCGGACTGGGTGAAGAGTGCGATTGCCCTAGGCTGGAATTGCCTGGTTCTGACCCCGATCAACAATTTGGGCAAACAGGCGGCATACGACTGGGAACTGCCTCATATCCACAACTACGGCACCCAGTCAACAGAACAGCAGGCGCTCTGGGCAGACGTTTCCCACTCTCACGGCGTGGTGCTTTGCCCAAATTCTTTGCACCGACTCCCTGATTGGTTCTGGAGCCGTCCGACCCTGCTGATTCTCGACGAGGCGAATCAAGTCATTGATCACCTCTGCCAGGGCGAGACGTTGGGCAGTCGCTACAGTCTGATTCTTGAGAAGTTCACGGCGGCAGCGCGGCATGCTGTCGAAACCGGGGCGATTGTGCTTTCTGAAGATGGTTTGCCTGATCGAGCCGTGAACTTTGTTAAAACGCTTTCTGGCAGCGATTCCGTTCGCGTGTTTCACCACAAGAAGCAGGGGATTCCTTGGAATTGCAAGGTGTTTTCAGGTCAAGCCAGTGGCTACCGGGCACGGTTCTTACAGGCTGTGACTAAGGGCGGGCGGCAGGTGTTTGTCACCAGTTCACAAGCTGAGGCAGAGCGACTAGAGCGCATGTTGAAAAAGTGGCATCCTGGTAAAAAGGTGGTGCGCATCGACTCAAAAACCAATCAGCAAGGGCAGTTCACGATCTTCTTTGAGCAGCCGTTTCAGTGGCTTCAAGACAATCAGCCAGACGTTCTGATTCTTAGCCCTAGCGCTAAGTCAGGCGTTTCGATCGAGGGCGGCGTTTCTCCTCAAGATGCTTACTTTGATTCGGTTTGGGGCTACTTCCCATGCCTGGCAACTGATACTCACTGGCAAATGCTAGCGCGGTATCGTCCTTCAGTTCCCCGATTTATCTTTGTACCCGATTTAATCTTGTCTAACGGCGACGAGTCATTACTCAACTCACGAACAATCAAGCGACGCTTGGCACTTAACTCTCAGTCGATCGCCGGGGTCTACGGGATTGAGACGTTGCTCCACGAGGGTAATGTCTCTGAGCTTCAAGCCACGATCGAGATGGCGGTGTTGGATTATTTGGCAGAATCTAAAGCCGTCTCTGGTGTGCAGAAGTCGATCGCCAATATTGCCCTGGTAGACCGGCTTAAGAAGGCGAGTCATCATGTCGAGTGCGAGCGGCTGGCGAAAGATGGAAACATGGTGAATCTCTGGCGCGAAGTGCAGGAAGATGTATGGCGCGACCAAGCAGCAGTGATCTCGGCTGCAAAGGTGGAGGGGTGCCATACAAAGGACTGGGCACTCAAGGAACTCGACCGATTAGAGGTCAGCCTAGAGGGCCGCACCCTTGCCCAAAAGATTCTCTGGCGTGAGGAGTTCCCCGGCGTTCTGTTTGACGATCCAGAGGAGTGTTATCAGACGCTCTGCAAAGATAACGGGGCAATGCGACACGGCATTCTGTTGCAAGCGAAAGCTGAGAATTTAGAGGCTGCAAAGGAATCAGACCGTAAAGCCGTTGAAGCTGTGCTGAAAGGCGATGTTCGAGCATTCCACCGACTGCCGAAGGGATACGCTAAGTCGCTACTGATTGCCAAGTCAGGCGTTCTGGAGTTGCTTGATGGCAGCCTTTACAGCAACGCTGACCCACGCTGTCAGAAGGTGAAGGAGTTTGCGTTCTTCTTCAAAAACGAAATCTCGTATTGGCTCCGGCTGCAAGTCCAGGAGAGCCAGACCGCGATCGAGATCTGCCACAAACTTCTCAAAAAGCTGGGACTTGAGCGAGATCGAACCGACCGACCAGGCGCAGTGAAGTCTATTGATCGACGGGGTAAGCGGGGGCAGAATTCTGAGCGATTTTCGATTGATTTAGCCTTTAATCCAGTTCGTATCCGTCTCTTGGAAGCAACGCGGCGTAAGCTATCTGAGTCCGTTACATTGATTTATAGTAATGATTTAGATCCCCTATTAAAAATCAATGTAACAGAGCAAAAACCTCCCCTGGACTTAGAGAGATGGATGGCTCCCGATTCTCTGAAAGAGGTTCGTGAACTTTGGAAGCTGGCAGACTGCCCCGACTTACAGGCGGCATTGAGACAAGTCATCCCCTCTAAAGTTTTGGAGAGAGCGATCTCGTAAAACTGGTGAGAGAAATTTGCAACCTTGTCTCACACCAAGCACCGAACCAAGGTATGAGCGATTTTTTGATATTTCTTCTAAATGCCGTGCCAAAAAATTGGGGCTATAGATTAGGTCTGTTGGAAAATAACGATCAAAATCCTTGAAACCCAGTCCATGTAGGGGTATGGCAACGATTCGTGTAAAAATGAGCCATTTGCCCTGAGTTCCTTACAGAAGAGGGGATTCAGGGTTTGAGATGACTTAACTTGTCTTCATAGGCAGGATCGGCGCTTCAAAATCAATCGTTGGAGGACAGCGATCGAGATTGAGATCATACACACCAAAGCGATTGACATGATGCGTCCAGTAGGGGCTGAGGGCAGCGAGCGCTTCTGGCTCCAGTGGGTAGCCTGCCAGCGCTAGCTCCTGGAGGATACGGCTCAGCTCAAAGACATTGTAGAAAATCAGACAGTTAGCAATCAGATGGTTGTACTTGATGATCTTGCGTTGCTCCTCTCGATTGTTGGTGGCGATCATCCCCTCACCGCCAAACGATAGCCACTGCGCAAAACCATTAAACGCCTCACTCTTATTGGTGGCAGCCTGGATGGTCGCTCGTAAAGCCGCATCCTGAAGGTATTGCAGCAGAAACCCGGTGCGAACAGCACAACCGAGCGCATGAAAGGCTTGGTACAGCTTATTGTGGCTGCTGTTGGTTCCCAGCTTCCGCAAAATGGTTGAAGCGGCAATTTTACCGGCCTTAATCGATAATGTCACCCGCAGCATGTCGGGTAAGTGCGTCTCAATTAACTCCCAATGCACCGTTTCAGAGAACAAGCCGTCAAGATGCAAGTAGCGGGCTGTGGACGTGGGGCGGTAGAGCGTTAAGTCTTGCCAATGGCGAATGCGTGGCATCAGTTGAATACCCAGCAAATACGCCAGTGCAAACACAGCCGCACTTTGGGCTTGAGTGTCGCCGTGCATCGTATCCGGTTGGATCTCAGACGTATTCTTGAGCAGACCATCAAGTAGATAAACGGCTTC
>JBBSHC010000141.1:0-7299 GCA_038253425.1 Leptolyngbyales cyanobacterium
GTAAAGCTGGTGTTTAGAGTAAGACGAACTCTGTCTTGGAAGACAGTGTTGTTGTTAAAGGGCTGTAGGAACTCATCGGTAACGCCAAAGATTACCTCACCAGCCAACTTGGTGGTGGTCGAGAATTGCTGCTTTTCAAGAGTTGCAGTGCGAGCTTCGAGAGCGTCAACGCGACCACGTAAGGTTGCTAGTTCAGCCGCGAATTCTTCTTGCAGCTTTTGGAGAACAGCGAGGTCTTCTTTCTTGACTAGATCCGCTGTACCAGCCGCAATCAGTTCGTTTACCCGATCCATACAAGCATTCAAACCAGCCGCAAACTCATAGCGAGTCATGGCACGGTTACCTTTGTAGGTGCGATCGGGATAGCCTGCGATACAACCGTAGCGTTCAACCAACGATTGCAACGCCTGGAAAGCCCAGTCCGTGGGTCGAACGTCAGAAAGTTGGGAAACAGAAGTAACTTGACCAACTTGATTCGAGGAACGACCTTCGCGGGTGTACTGATTGATCTGAGTCAAAGAGTTCTCAGAGACATCAGCGCTCGGTGCAGCCGACTGCTCGACTGGAGTCGAAGCAACTTGTACAGGCAGAGTCTTGTGATCAAGGCTAACCGCTGCATCAACAGTTGCTGCGGGAACCGCGTCTAATGTAGAAACTTGAGGAGCAGCCGCCAAAGTTTGGGGTTGTAAGGCAGCAGCTTGAGGTTGAACGACCTCATTGGTTGCTTTGGCTTCAGTTGCCATCGCGGATGCAGAAACAGCCAGGGCAGCAGCCAGGGCAGCAGGGCTGAGCAGCAGAGATTTCAAGAGAATTTTCGACATGACTTTAATTTGTCCTCCTCACACCGATATAGAGCGACTGTCGAGGTCTTCTATAACTAAACTCAAACCGTTCACATGAACCGACACACATCAGCCTAATCCAGATTAATTTCTGAAGCAAGGGTACTTTGTGCAATGGAATACATTCTTTCGAGATCGTATCGAATCTTCAACATCATACCGAACCTTAAGCTTTCTGTGTTGGCTTTTAAGATGAAATTTCCATAAAAAATTGCAGCAGTGTTATCCAGACAAACCTGGAGCTTGATACGCGTACTGATGGCAGCAGCACTCGCTATCTAGTGATCCGTTAAGTTGGGACTCTTAAGCCTCGCTAGTGGTGGACGGTGCTGAATCCAAGGTTTCGCCACCTCAATTTGAGCGGCTAGAGCAATGAGCGTCGCTTCAGCAGCAGGACGACCGATGAGTTGAATGCCGATTGGCAGACCATTCGGAGCAAATCCGGCTGGAATGGCGATCGCGGGTTGACCAGTCGCGTTAAACGGGGGACAAGGCGCAACCCAGTTCACTATTTTCTCCAACGTTTTGGCAGGACGGAGCGCTGCCCATTCACCAACACGGATAGTGGGATGTAGATAGGTCGGCAAAACCAAGACATCAACGGTGTCAAAAAATGACACGATGCGGCGAGCAATCACCTGCATTTTAGAGACAGCTCGCAGATAGTTGCCGCTGGACTGAAAGCGCGATCGATGAAGCAACCAGCGATTCATCTTGCCAAGAAAAATAAATGGAATGCCAGCTTCACTCAAAACAGACTGCCAAATGGTGGTGAATGGCTCAATGAGGTCGTTAAAGTCGGGGCAGCCCGCTTCAACCGTATGACCGAGTGTCTGGAGCAGTTGCACGGTTTCTAGAACCGCTTGCCGACAGACCGGATCTGCGTCACCGATCGGTTCAATGGTAGTGGCAAAGGCAATCCGCAGCGGCTCAGGAGGCGTATGGGTGGCGGCTAAAAACGATGGATCAGGAGCAGGCAACCAGTAAGGGTCGCCAGTCACATAACCAGCCATCACATCCAAGAGCGCTGCTGCATCGGCAACGGTACGACCGATCGGACCATTGGTAGCAATGCCGCTAAGTCGATCGCCGTAAGGTGCATGGCTTATCCGTCCCCGCGATGGCTTGATGCCAACCAACCCACAGCAGGAGGCTGGACCTCGAATGGAGCCACCACCATCTGAGCCCTGAGCAATCGCGCATAGACCGGCGGCAAGTGCTGCTGCTGCGCCACCGCTTGACCCACCGGGAGTGTAGTCGAGGTTCCAGGGATTACGGGCAGGAGGAAACCCATCGGGTTCGGTGTAGGGCAGAGTGCCAACCTGGGATGTGGCAGTTTTGCCCAGAATGACGAACCCAGCTTGTTTGATGCGGGTAACAACACCATCATCTTCAGTGGCAATGCGTTTTCTTAGCACCTTGACGCCATAGGCACAGGGTAAGCCTGCAACTGCATTCAGATCTTTAATGGCAATGGGGACGCCAAAAAAAGGTGGAAGTTCTGTAGAATTGCGTGCGATCGCCTCTGTTTTTGCTTTGGCATCGGCGATCGCTTGTTCTGCTGCCACCGTAACGTAGCTACCCAGGGAACCATCCAGTCGTTCAATACGCTTCAGATAAAGCTCCACCAGCTCTAATGGCGAAACCTCTCGTTGGCGGATCAGTTGTGCCTGCTCTAGCGCCGGAGCAAAGGCTAAGTCAGTTTCATTCATCCGTTTTTAACCAGGACGGGGATGGGGGAAGGCTGAAGGCTAAAGGTTTTAAAGAGGTAAACTGGCACTTGGCTGCTTCTCATAAAGCAACTAACTTAAGCAACTAACAACCGCTCATGAAACTTGTCTTAACGGTGCAGGCTGATGCCTCAGGATTTCGCTGTAAAGGCTTTCTAAATGAGTAATGTTGTCGGTGAGGGTATAGCGTTCTTTAGCGCGGTGTCTAGCGTTTTGCCCCAACAGGTCTGTCCAGCCCGCATGGTCACGCAACTGAGGCAACAGGGTTTTAAGTTGAGTGGCGACGTTTTGAGTTTTTAGAATGACCCCTGCTTCATGCTCCAAGACTTCGCCATCTGCCCCAGCATCGGTGGCAACACAGGCTAACCCACATGCCATTGCTTCTAAAAGCGAGAGTGATAGCCCTTCGACCAGCGATGGCAGGACAAAAACATCAGAACCGCGCAAGATATCAATGCGTTGCGCTTCATCGGCAATAAACCCTAACCAAATAATGCCCTGCTCAGGACCATAAAACGGCATAAGAGACGCAGCCAGAGAACCATGATTACCAACAATCACCAGTTTGGTGCGATCGCCCATGCGAGATTGTTTCCAGGCTTTGAGCAGCGACTCGATATTTTTCTCAGGTGCGATACGCCCCTGGTAAACAAAGATGCGATCGGCGTCCAATTCTGCCTTCAGCTTGGAGGGACCCGGCGAATATTTCTGCACATCCACCCCATTGGGAATCACTGCCAGCTTTGCTGCCGGAACACCCAAACGAATCAGCAGTTCTTCTTGAATGTGAGAGAAAATGATGACGCGATCGTATTTGGCTAAGAAGGGCGCATAAAGCTGATACATCAGATGCTGCGTGCCAGAGGTCAGGTTACGCAGTTTGCGATCGAATGGGGGGTGAAACGTCGCTATCAGTGGAATGCCCAGATCCATGCAGATTTCTGGCAGCAAAAAGTCAAGCGGCGACAAAGTTAAAGAGGCGTGCACCACATCCGGATTGAGCTTATAAAGCGAATCTGTAAGAATCTTGCTCGATTTGAACGTTGGAATCGTATAAATCTGCGACTTGTAGAGAAAGGGAATGGAGATTTCTTGAAAATCTGGCCAATTATCGGGCGGAGGGTCTGCTTGGGCAAAGTGAAAAAAGCTAACCTGGTGACCCCGATCCAGTAACGCGTTAGTCACTTCTCGACCGTAGGTAACGTTGCCGCAGAAAGGCGACTTTTTTCCGAGCCAAGCAATATGCATTCAGGTATGTAGAGAGTGGGTTAGGTTAGTGATTAACGGTCAGTCGTCAGCGAGACGTTGGCTTTAGTCCAACAAACCGAAACCTAACAGCCGCCACCTACTAACGCTGGTTTAATCCTGTACGGGAAATATACCAGGTAAAGACCCCTCCTGCGACGACCAAAATCGCAAGACCAAGGAAGACCGCACGCAAGCCAAAAAAAGTTTCGGCAACGCCTGCCAACGCTAAAGGCAAACTGAGCGCAATATTAATCGCGTTGTTTTGCAAGCCAAAGACCTTGCCTCGCATTGCTTCCGGCGTTTCCTCTTGAATTGCAGTCTGCATCGGCACACCGACGACAGCCGCAAAGCCACCTAACGCAGTAATCAACAGCAACGTGGGCACTAACTGGGTTACAAAGAGGGAAATGCCAAAGAGAGAGGCTGCCATACCCATCGAACCAAAGAAACTGAGCTGTGAGTGCGGAAACCGCTGTCCAAATTGACCAATAAACGTCGCCCCGATCGCCATACCAACGCCACCCATTGCCAGTAAAAAGCCGAACTGAGACGACTTAATTTCGGGCATCACCTCTGCCAATCGCACCGAAAGCACCGCTAATGCTGCAAAAACAGAGAACAGAATGACCAGTTGGATCAGCGCACTGCGAACCCGCTTTTGCTCACCCAAATAGCGCAAACCATCACGAATATCCTGCCAGACATGCGGTGTTTCAACGGGAACCACCTCACCATCTTCACCAACCGCTTCTGCGACAACAACGCGGCTTTTCTCGCCTGTTTTCAACAGTAGTAAGATGAGTCCCGCGATCGTGTACCCACTGGCAACCACTAATTCTTTACCCAGCCCGATCGCCGTCCAACCAAGCTGGCTAATCAGAGTATCTGCAAGCGCTAACAGTGGCTCACCAACCGCAAACCCAATAATGACCGACGCCATCATGGTAGTGGTGTAGAGCGAATTTGCCGATAGCAGGTGACGCCGACCCACCACAAGTGGCAAGGCTGACTGTTCCGCTGGGGCAAAGAACTGAGTCAGCGTTGAGACTAAAAAGGTAATACCCAACAGTACACAAAAGCCTACGGGCAAACCTGCTAGCGGCGACCAACCCTTGGATATCCATAGCAGCGGCGGCAGTGCAAAGACTAACCCTCCGCGCAGTAGGTTCGTCAGCACCAGCACTGTTTTCTTAGGCCAGCGATCGACAAAGACACCCGCGATCGAACCAAAGAGGACGGCTGGAATGGTAAACGCAATCATGATCGATGACACCCAGCCGCTTATGGACTGATCACCACTTTGAAACCGACTGGCAATCAGGGCGATCATGAGCACCAGATAGACCTTATCCGCCAGTTGCGAAAAGACCTGACCACTCCAAAGGGTCAAAAAATCGCGATTTTTTAGCACGGGTAAGAAGCCACGCTCAGCTTCTAGCACGTCCTCTGTAGAGGCTTTTTTTCCGGACTCGAAGACAGACCCTGATACCTCGATCGCTGCGTGACCATTCCCGTTTTGGTGCTGCGATCCTAAAGATGGCGGTTGATTCGTTTTCGGCGCTGCGGCGGCTAAAGCGCCATCATTGTCGGTATAACACTGGGCTTCTTCGCTTTCTCTCGCCGACATATCCTCTGCCAGCACTGGTTTGCCAGAATCCTGGTTCGTTAATGGTTCCATTGCCGAGTCTGAACGAGCCAAGCGGTGATCAGCCAACGCCTCATCTAGCTGACTCGACCGCTCTGTAGGCTGATCGCGTGAGCTTTCCACATCGCGGGATAACATCATCGCTGCTTCTAAATTGGAGTTAGACAGTCGCATCATGGCTTAAAGGGTCAGCTCAAAAGGGTTAGCGTAAGCGGCAGTATTAAAAGAGGTATCAATTCCAACAATTCGAGTCATTCAAACGGGTATCAATCAAAGCAGGCGTCAATCAAAGCGGCAGAGCGAATCGGGCGATCGAAGTGATACTGCGCGTAGCCCCGTAAAAGTTGCTCAACCGATTGCCAAACTGCCTCCAAAGTTTTGTGAGAACCAGTAAGCACCGGGGAGATTAAGGTGCCTGCATCCGGCAACTTTGCTTCCGCAAGATGCTGAAAAAGGATGAGTTCAGCGGCTGTGATGCGAGTGTTGAGGGCAGAAGACGCATGGGACGGGCGGTACTCGATCGGAGTGACAGCAACGAACGGACGCGCAGAGGGCACAGTAGTCTGGCTAACTGGCAAGGTGGCTGCTTTGGCTTCAGCGGCTCGATGCCGAGGACGGGACGCTTTCTCGGCAATCAAGCGTTCTAGCGCTGCCAGTGTCACCGTACCACCAACTGGAATACTGAAGCCAATCTGCCAGTTAGGATCGGTGAGATCAGGCGGTAGGGACTGGCGTGTAAGGCAGCAAAGATGCACTTGTGGAGCAACTCCTGCCAAAACTAGCAGTTGAAAGACACCATGAGTTAGATGTGCCAGCACTTGATGACCAGGCGATCGCTCCAAGCGCGCCAAATGTTCATTGAGTAAAGAAAAGAGATCTTCCTGCGGTTGGTCGCTCAATGCCTGACTGAGGCACAATTCGGCAAGATACTGGCTGGCAATCAGCTTTTTCAGATCCTGACCCAAGCGTGGGTAAGACTCCAGGGTTTCAGCCTGAGCAACTTTATCAAGCGATCGCCCCTTAGCAATCAGCAATTCATTCACCACAAAGAGTTCGCTTCGGCCACCCAGCCGCGAGTTATGCTTCCGTGCACCCATTGCTACAGCTCTCACCAAGCCAAATTCGCGCGTCAAGATGGTCAACAGCCGATCGGACTCCCCCATCGGCATACTTTTAAGATTAATTCCAGTAGCTTTGTAAGTGCGACTCATGCAGTAGGGGCAGGGGAAAAGGGAGAGGAAGGAATAGCGGTGAGACGTGTGCTTTGAATAGCAGCGAGATAAGTAGAAACACAACTCTTCACCTTTCTACATTATCGCTAGACTTTCACGCGCTCGGATCAGTTCTGGACCACGAGAGGTGCCAAGTCGATTAGCGCCTGCTTGAATCAACTCTAACGCTTGTTCTACCGTACGAATTCCTCCAGAAGCCTTAATTCCCACCCGGTCTTTGGTAACTTCTTTCAGCAAGCGAACATCAGCAACGGTGGCTCCGCCATACAAGCCTGTACTGGTTTTTACAAAAGCGACGCCTGCTTCCATACAAACTTCCGCCCCCAGGCGTTTTTCGGCATCAGTCAGCAAAGCGGTTTCGAGAATTGCTTTAATGGTTTGCCCCGTAGCATCGTGGATTTCGGCAATTTCGCGGTGCAGTGCGTCGATTTCACCTGCTTTCAACCAACCAATGTTGATCACAATATCTAACTCCGTCGCCCCGTTTTCAGCCGCTTCCTGTGCCTCATACAGCTTCACGGCTGAGGTGGTAGCCCCGTACGGAAAACCAATCACCGTACAGACCTTGGGACGCTTACCGTGAAGTAACGCAGCAGCCTGAC
>JBBSHC010000142.1:0-7298 GCA_038253425.1 Leptolyngbyales cyanobacterium
TCTGGGTGGTGATGCATTAACGTTGAACCTGAATGCCCTGTTGTTAGCCATAGCACCGCACGCGCGCCATCTCGAATTGCTTTTGTCATCGGTTCGACGGGTGCATCAGATGGCATGGGTACGGGTTTAAGATCAATGCCCCGGCTACCAAAAACGATTTCACCGATGATGCGGGCACGACGCATGTGGTAATCGGATGTAATGAGATAAACGCTAGTAATGCCCCTCGCTTGAAAGTCATCGACCAGGGTGGTGAAATTGCTAACTGTATCAACTGCAACCCGATCGATATGAAGGCGCACTAAATTGACACCAGCATCGGCAAAAACGCCTTCTGTATAAGCTTGTGGGCTGCCGCCCGATACCCAAATCGGCAAATCACGATGTTGAAGTGCAAATTCTGCCGCAAAAATTTCTCGTTTTGGTGCCCCTCCCAGCACTAAGATTGCCTGAGGGCGAATGAGATAACTTCTGGCTTCTCGGTAGCCCAGCCAAAGTGGTAGCACCAGCAGTAGTAGCCAGAGCAAGGAACGCACTTTTGTACGGGCAGGTTGGGTGCGCCGCATGCGTAAATGATTTGAGTAGAGCTGTCCCCTCAATCCCATGACTAAATGTTATCGATCGCGTTTCTTGAGGCAGGCTAGCACGTTTTCATGCGAATCCCTGTAATAAAGGTAGCGCTAATGTTTAGCATTCAGACGCGAGCGCTCGCTTCCTGTAGCTCTGAAGGAGCAGCCACAGTACAAAAGGGGCGTATCGTGCCTGTGCTACTACTGGGGTGATGACTGACTTTCTGGTAGTCGATCTTGAGCCTGCGCGATCGTAGCTTTAATGCGTGGGGTTTCTAAAAATTTCTTTGTGTCAGTTAGCAAGCGATCGCCCCAAAGGTTGTCCTTCAGAAACTTTAAATCGCTATAGCGGCTATCAATCTGAATCGCTTTTTCGCCCAACATCAGTCCCTGTTCGCGATCGCCCTTAGCATACAGCGCCACCGCCATAGCTAATTGTGGTTCTGCCGCTTTAGCATCGATCGCCACAGCAGCCCGCCAGCGTCGAACAGCTTCATCCACATCGCCACTCTCGTATTTAATCAACCCGATATTGTTAATGGCGGGCCAAAAGCTTTTATCTTGAGCCACCGCTTTTTCGTACTGAGCGACAGCATCAGGAAACTGACGCAGCATCAGATAAGCATTTCCCAGGTCAAAGAGCGCACCAGGAACGTTCGGCTTAATTTTTAAACCCGACTTAAGATACTCAATGGCTGTGGTATAGCTGTTTTTCTGAAAATAAGCCGAGCCTAAGGCAAAGAGCACGGCTGGATTTTTTTGATCCAGGGTTTGCGCGCGCTTCAGCGCTGTAATGCCATTGTCTACATCATTCGTTTGTAGATATAGCCCTCCTAAAAGAGACCAAATCTCCGGGCTTTCGGGTGCCAGTTGGGTTGCCAGTCGCGCTCTTGGTAAGGCAAGTTCATACTGCTGAAACTGCGCTAACTGTGCCGCTTCTTGAGCCAAACTGAGACCCTGGCGCTTTAACTTTGCTGGCTCCAGTTGTACAGTATGGGGTACTAAAAGCTGCGCCAAAACAGGCTGAGCAGCACCCCACAAACCAAACAGCACCAGAAAAGAAAGGAAAGAATTGCGATTGGGCACGGGTCAGCCTTTGAAAGTGATGGATGGACAGATGGCTTAATTCATCTGCCATCTATGGTGGCATAAAACTGTAAAGATGCCCGGAAATGTCATACGCTCTCCGATCTACCATTCTCACTTTTTGCGCCCGCCTCAGTCGCTCAGGGTGCTGAGAAATTCCAGGTGGGCGATCGAGAAGGCGACCAAAACCCGTATTCTAGATAGCTTAAGGTTCTATCGCTCTTACTCATGGATCGCTTTACTGTTGCCGTTATTACCCAAACCCCGAACCCCCAGCAGGCGATCTATGCGGCGATGCATCAAGACTACGCCGAAGCCTTTGTCTGGGACGATCGCGACACTTGGCCCGACGAGACAAAATGCGGTGAGATCGTCGTCAAAAATCTGCTGTCAGGCAATCGAGGGCACTACGGCCCCTTGGAGCATCCTCAAATTATTCTTAACTGCGGTTGGTTTCCGCACAGCACCATGCAGCAGATCCGTACCCATCGGGTGGGCGTCAGTTTTGATGTGCAGTCCTTCCGTTATACCGGGCAGCGGGTAATTGATGTTGTAAAAGGGAAGCAAGCCGTTGAGGATGTCTTTTATCTGCGACCTGTAGGCTCTTACACCGATCGCCAGGGTAAACGCTATGACTACACTCTTGAGCAGCGACAGCAAGATTTGGACTGGTGTATGGCAGCTTGCAAACGATACGCCGATCGTATCCAGCAAGGCTTTGCCGAAGAACATGCTAGAGGGCTAATCCCCTTCGATGTACGCCAGCATTGGGTGATGTCTGCCAACGTGCGATCGCTGATGCATTTACTCGATTTACGCTGGAAACTGGATGCTCAACTCGAAGCACAAAAGCTTTGTGAAGCGATCTGGCCCCATTTTCAAGCCTGGGTTCCCGCGATCGCCACCTGGTATGAAGCTAACCGTCTCAAGAAAGCCCGCCTATCTCCCTAACAGGATTCTTGAGCAAAGTGCCCCTTTTTGCTTGCCGTAGTTAGCGCACCGCACTTGCTAGAATGAGCTTACAGCGTAATCATTGGGGCAAATTAGGGCAGTTGGCACCGCGAGAACAACAAATTTTACGCTGCTATCTAGCGGCTTATGCTTGCGCTTTGAGCACAGACCGTTAGCGAAACTGTGGGCACCCCGGTATTGCTACCGTTGTTTCAAGGTCAGTATGCACCAGTCGCCCCTTTTGCTTTAAAAGATCCTGGTTTACGCTGATTACTTTGGTTACATTGCTTGACGAGAATGGTAGTTCTCGATTCGCTCAGCCTGCCAGGAACAGTCGCGCTACGTATGGCAAGAATTTTGGTTGTTGAAGATGAAATCGTCTCCGCGTTGATGATTCAAGAGTTTCTGGAGCAATCTGAGCATACCCTTGTAGCGCGGGTTGCCTCAGGGGTGGCAGCCATGCGTGTGGCAATAGCTACTAAGCCAGATCTGGTGTTAATGGACATCTCGCTTGAAGGCGAGGTCGATGGCATTGCGGCGGCTACTCAAATTCACGCACAGCTAGGCATTCCGATTATTTACATCACTGCTCATGCTGAAGACCAAACGCTTCAGCGTGCCGTTGCTACAGAGCCGTTTGGTTATCTGGTGAAACCGTTCAACCAGGTTGCGCTTTACACGACGATTAATATTGCGCTGCGTCGTCACCAGTTAGAACAACAGCTTGAGAAAACAGAGCAGTGGCTAGCAACCACGTTAGCGAGTATTGGTGATGGCACGATCGCCACGGATGAGAACGGCTGCATTACCTTTATGAATGCGGTGGCAGAGCATCTCACAGGCTGGCAACAGTCCGAAGCGCTCGGCGTACCGGCAGAGCAAATCTTGCACCTGATCCATGCTGAAACGAAAGAAGCGATCGAGAATCCGCTTTTACAGGCAATGCAGCAAGGCAAAAGCGTGAGTGTCTCGGAACACTGCCTGCTGCGAACCAAAACGGGGCTTGAACGAGCAATCGGTGACACAGCAGCACCCATTAGAAACGAAAAAGGTGAGATTACAGGCAGCGTTCTTATTTTTCAGGATATTACCGAACGCAGACGGTCCGAGGCGCTCTTACATCGCCGTCAAGAAGAGTTTCGAGCCTTGGCAGAAAACTCGCCCGATATCGTGGCGCGCTTCGATCGAGAACTGCGCCATGTTTATGTCAATCCAGCCGTTGAGATGGCAACTGGTATGCCTGCACAAGCATTTATCGGTCGCACCAATGCTGATATGGGTATGTCCACCGATCTTTTGGTGCTGTGGGAGGAGACACTGCAAGCCGTGCTCACAACAGGGCAAGAACAGATTCTTGAGTTTCAGTTTCCAGCACCGAGTGGGCTGAAGTTCTTTCAGGCGCGGGTCGTCGCAGAGTTTGATCAGGATGGCAACGTGGAGTTTTTGCTATGCGTCAGCCGTGATACTACGGCGTATAAACAGGCAGAAGCGGTGCTGCATCAACAGGCAGAACGAGAGCGTTTGCTGGTGGGAATCACACAACGGGTGCGCCAGTCGCTCAACTTGGATGAGATTCTCAACACGGCGGTGACAGAAGTACGTGAACTACTTCAGACCGATCGCGTGATCGTTTACCGCTTTGAGCCTGATTGGAGCGGTTTTGTCATTGTGGAATCCGTCGGCGATCGCTGGACACCCATGTTGGGTCGGCGCATTTTTGACCCCTGTTTAGTAATGGCAGATTGCTTGTTGCCTTATATGCAAGGGCAGACCAGTAGCATCGAAGATCTCCACACTGCTATGTTGGCAGACTGCTATACCGATCTTCTGGCTCAGTTTGAGGTAAGAGCAAATTTAGTCATTCCAATTCTGCTGCCATCGTCTCAGGCACGCCAGAGTAACGGTAATGAGCAAGCAGAGGACTATTTATGGGGTCTTCTTGCTGTACAGCAATGCGCTGCCCCACGTCGATGGCAGGACTCAGAGATTGCTTTACTCAAAAACCTGTCTGCTCAGGCTGCGATCGCCATTCACCAAAGCCAGCTTTACCAGCAAACTCAACAGCAGGCACAAAGAGAACACGCACTTAATCGAGTGATTCAAGCGATTCGCAACTCGCTCGACCTCACCACCATTTTTCAGACTGCCGTATTTGAAATCGGCAACCTGCTGCAAGTTGAGCAAGCCAGCATCTTGCAGTACCTACCAGATCAGGGCGTGTGGGTTCACCTGGCAAACTATCGTCAGAACCCAGAACTAGCGCCGATCGGCATCGATATTATCGGGTTTGAAATTCCTGACGAAGGCAACCCCATTACAGCGCAACTCAAACAACGTGAAGTTGTACGGCTAGACGATGCCAGCACTGTTGCCAACTCGATGACCCAAATCCTGGCACAAACGTTTCCAGGAGCGTGGCTGCTAGTGCCGTTACAAGTGAGCGATACTGTTTGGGGCAACATCACGCTCATGCAAGGACCAGAACCCTTTGTCTGGCAAGATTGGCAAATCGAGTTGACTCGTGCCGTAGGGGATCAGCTTGCGATCGCGATCCAGCAGTCGCAGCTCTATCAGCAAGTACAGCAACTCAATGCCCACCTGGAGGAGCAGGTGCAGGAACGTACCGCCTTACTTCAGCAAGCGTTTAGCTTTGAAGCAACGCTGAAGCGGATTGCCGATCGCGTGCGTGACAGCCTAGACGAAGAGCAAATTTGGTGCAGTGTCGTAGAGGAGTTAGCGTTGGCGCTGGGGGGCAACACGTGCAGCGTTGCTGTCTACGACTTGCTTCAGCAAACCGTGGATGTGCGCTATGAATACACCACAACAGTATCGCTGCTGCAAAACCGATCGATCCCCATGACACGCTTTCCAGAGGTGTATCGACAGTTGCTAGCGGGGCAGCATTTTCAGTACTGTAGCCTGGATACCCATCCACCACAGGGGCGTGTTACCAGATTGGCGTGTCCCATTTTTGACGATCAGGGTGTGCTAGGAGATTTGCGGTTGGTGAAGCACGCAGATACCATTTTTTCGGAGCAGGAAGTGCGTCTGGTGCAGCAAGTGGCAAATCAATGTGCGATCGCCCTCCGGCAATCTCGCCTCTATCAAGCGGTGCAGGCGCAAGTAGACGAACTCGAACGACTGAATCAGCTCAAAGACGACTTCGTGAGCACCGTCTCGCACGAGTTGCGAACACCAATGGCTAGCATCAGAATGACGATTCAAATGTTAGAAATCATGCTTTTGCAAACCGAAGATGGGCGATCGCGAAGTGAAACCGATCCAACGTCGCTCGTCTTGTCGTCCGCATCGTTTCAACGAGTAGCCCGATACATTCAGATCCTGCGCGATGAGTGCCACCGTGAGACGACTTTAATTGACGATTTACTCGACCTCTCTCGGTTGGAACATCAAACGGAACCTTTAAACCTCAGTACGTTGAATCTTCCAGTCTGGATGACTCAAGTTGTGTCACCCTTTGCAGAGCGCATTCACAATCAGCAGCAGCGCCTGGAGACGCGCATCATCACACCGCTACCGCCCCTGCGAACGGATTACACCTACCTGGAACGCATTCTCAGTGAACTGCTGCAAAACGCCTGCAAATATACTCCGGCTGGCGAAACTATTGTCGTTACCGTGCAGTCGGTTGAAGCATCGCCAACAATCGCACGATCGCACATTCAAATCAGCGTCAGCAACTCCGGCGTTCAAATTGCTGTCACCGAACTGGAACGGATCTTTGACAAGTTCTACCGCATTCCCAACGCCAACCCCTGGCAGCATCGCGGCACGGGTTTAGGGTTAGCGTTAGTGAGAAAGTTAGTAGAGCAGCTTCACGGCGCGATCGAAGTTTCTAGCACTGAAGGCTGGACTACCTTCACAGTGCAAATTCCCCTAGAGCTTGAGGGATAGGTCATTTGACGCATTACTTCCCTGATTCTTTTGACACTTGCTCCTCACTCTTCCCCCCCACTTCTTTTTGCAACTCCAGGTAGCGGTGCAGATATTCCGAGATAATGCCGTGTAGCAGCAGGTTCCGGGCAGCGCTGAAGGGACTTTCGGGAGCCAGCGGATGACGATTAGTGATGACGTGGTTCCAGCTATAGTCGCCTGTGAGCGCACTGATGTAGCAGCCAAAGTTTTCGTCAAATTCGAGGGACAGTACGGCGCGTTCAAATTCGTCGCTGGTAAGGCAGAGCGAATAAAAGACTTTGAAGAGTTCGATCGCCGACTCCAGATCCAGGATGCGTAGCCAGCGTCGCTTCGTGAAATTAATGTCTACCTGTACAGGTTTGATGCTGTTAAAATTCAGCCCTCGTGCCTGTACCTGCTGCATCCAGTGGGGATTTGCGCGCTGTGCTTTGCTGTAATCCAGCACGAAGTTATACAGAATTAGATCATGTTCGAGAAAGGCATTGTCTGCCAGATCGCTAACGGTGTGAGGAAACAGTTTGGCTTTCTCAATGGCTGGATCAGGTCCGTTATCAATCAAAAAATTGACGATATTGGAGCCGAGACAGATGTGCCGCACAATCAGGTAGCAGGCTTCAGGCGAAACGAAGGTATTGAGAAACCATGCCGCCGATCGGTGCATCACCGTATAGTTGCTGAACTGAAAGGGCAACAGTCGTTTCACCGTCATAATGATCGCCAGCAGGACATTGGCAACGAAGGCGATCGGCAGTAACA
>JBBSHC010000143.1:0-7292 GCA_038253425.1 Leptolyngbyales cyanobacterium
ATGTATTCTTGGGGGTTGATCACAAGCAGCGACCCCGACCGCTCCTCTCTTGGTAAAGCAAAACCAGGTTGCTGCAAAATCAGGCGGTTTCGCTTGCTACCGTTGCTTCCTGAATTTCTTCAGTGATAATCGCGTCTTCAGCCACAACCGCATCTTCAGCCGCTTCTGATGGGGTTTCCTCGACTTCAGGTTCCGGTGGTTTTGGTCGTGCTGGCTTAGGTCCACGTAACAGGGCTGGATTCATCACCTGCCTCGGTTCCTCATCACGCGACTTACCTTTGCCTCTGCCCTTGCTTTTATCTCTATCTCTATCGCCTTGGTCTTTGCCTGGTTCTTGAGCCGTGTCTTTAGTGCGAGAAGGGCGATCGATACTACGCACTGGCAAGGGTTTAGCCGTGCTTTCGCTGACGGGTTTAGCCGTGCTTTCGCCGCCCGCCTCAAGCTTTGGTTGAGCCTGACGATCAGACTTTTTAATTGGACGTTCTACCATCGTTTGAATTCCCTTCTACCTAACGTTATCCTATCCTGCATGGGGTCACGGTGCGGGGTACGCCAGCATTTCTCCACGATCGCTCCTCAATTAAGCCACGCTAAGGGCCATTAACTCATCAGTCATCTCAAAATTCGCCGTAACGCTCTGCACATCATCCAGATCTTCCAGTGCATCCATGAGCTTGAGCAGCGATCGCGCCTGGTCTGGATCGCTCACTGCCAAGGTGTTGTTTGGAATCCAGCGCAACTCGACCCGGTTAACGCTGTAGCTCTTATGCTTGAGTGTTTGGCTCAGAGCTTCAAGATTGTTCGCCTCAGTTATGGCTTCAGCCGCCATACCGTCCTCCGCCTCAATCAACTCATAGCTGTCTGCGCCACCCTCCAGGAATGCCTCTAGCAGATCATCTTCTTCGATTTGCACTGTTTCAATTTGCACTGTGTCTGAGCGGCGTTTGCGTCCTGTTCCCGCTGGTGCTAAGGACACCTCAACAATGCCCTTTTGTTCAAACATCCAGCCCACGCAGCCTGTCTCACCAAGATTACCGCCGTTTTTGCTGAACGCAACCCGTAAGTCTGCCGCTGTACGGTTTCGGTTATCGGTCAGCGCTTCAATGAGAATTGCCACGCCACCGGGACCATACCCCTCGTAGCGGATGGCTTCCAAAGCCGCATTGTCTGCCCCTAGCTTGCCTGCACCCTTGGCGATCGCTCGGTCAATATTTTCATTTGGGATGCCAGCCGCCTTTGCCTTGTCGATCGCGGTACGCAGTTGAAAATTACCCTCCGGATCGGGTACGCCGCTTCGAGCCGCCACGATAATTTCACGCGAAATCTTTGTGAAAACCTTGCCCTTAACCGCATCAACCCTGGCTTTCTGCCGTTTGATGTTTGCCCACTTACTATGTCCTGCCATACCAAACCGCGACTTCGTGAATCAGTTGAAACAACTCCATCCAATAGGATAAACAAAAGATTGGGAAAAGGCGAAAGCAGCCAGACACCTTTATTTTCTATCCCTCATCCTTTAGCCTTCGTCCCTCATCCCTTTCCACCCGTAAACGCTACACCTTGAATAAAGTAACGGTTAAAAAAGGCATAGATAGCCAGTGCAGGCAGGGTGAAAATCATGGACGCTGCCATAATGTAGTTCCAGTAGCTAATGTATTGACTTTTAAACGCGTTCAGACCTAACGGCAACGTAAACATTTCTGGATCAGAAAAAATAACTAAAGGCATTAAAAACTCATTCCAGGAGCCCATAAACACAAAAATTGTTTGAGCTGCTAAAGCTGGTTTTGCTAACGGTAAGACAATCTGAAAGAAGGTGCCAAAGCGCCCCAGTCCATCTAGCGCTGCCGCTTCTTCTAGTTCTTTGGGAAAATTAATAAAGAACTGCCGCATCATAAAAATGAAGGTCGCATTTACAGCAGCGGGTACAATTAAGCCTTGATAGGTATTTAACCAGCCGAGAGATTTTAGAATCAAGAACTTGGGCAAGAGCGTAATTTGTCCGGGTACCATTAGCACTGCCAGAATGAGAAAAAACCAAAACTGGTTACCAGGAAACCGAATTCTTGCCAGGGCATAGCCTGCCATTGAGTTAAACAAAAGATTGAGCAACGTGATAGAAATAGCCGCGATCGCACTATTGGCTAACCAGCGACCAAACAATGGTTCCTGCACAAAAATTGTTTGGTAGTTTGCCAGGGTAAAATGTTTGGGAATCAGGCTTAAGCCACCCGCTGCAATCTCAGAGAGCGGCTTAAACGAAGCGGATAGTGCCCAAGCAAAAGGGATCAGCGTGATCACTGTATAGAAAACTAAAAAGGTATAAAGAAGGCTCGTTGACCAACGGGTCCTTTTCATTAGATGCTCCTAGTCCAATCGCTCTTCTTTAAACAGCGTACGTTGAATTGCAGTCGAAATCATTAGTACGGCTGCCAACATTAAAGTTAAAGCAAGCGCATAGCCCATGTCTAAATTTTTAAAGGCATATTGATAAATGAGAAGAACGATCGTCAGCGTTGAATTGTTAGGACCACCGGAACCTGCCGAAAAGATATAGGATTGATCAAACAGTTGAAACGTCCCAATAACGCCCATGACTACAACAAAAAACGTTACGGGCTGCAAAAACGGCAGTGTGATATGCAGCAGCTTTTCCCAGCGGCTGGCTCCATCTAAAGTCGCTGCTTCGTACAGTGTTTCGGGAATATCTTGCAGTGCTGCTAAGTAAATCACCATAAATAAAGGGGCAGTTGACCAAATATTCATGATCATAATTCCCTTCAATGCGACTGCTGGATCACCTAGCCAATTGTAGGTTGGCAGATGAATAAAGCTAAGGAGACTATTGAGTAACCCGTTGGCATTATAAATCCACATAAAAATAAGCGTGAGTACAGCCGACGAGGTGACTGTTGGTAGAAAGAATGCGACCCGAAACCAGGAACGTCCTTTAATTTGACTGTTCAAAATAAGAGCGAGAGCAAGAGCAAGCACTGTTTGAATGGGAACCACGATCGCTACATACTGCGCTGTGTTTTTGAGCGCAATCCATACTCGTTCATCTTGAGTAATGCGAAAGAAGTTTTTTAGCCCTGTAAATTGATAGCTCACATCACCTAAAAGCTGTACTTTTTGAAAGGCTAAGGCGACTGCATAGATAATAGGCAATATTAAGAAAACGCCTGCGATCGCAATAGTTGGAGCCATAAACAGATAACCTGCTACCCCCTCTTTTTTCGCTTGCTTTCCCCAAAAACCGACTGTTAAGCTTTTCATGAATGGCTTAGATTACGATAGCTAATACGGCATTTTAACGTACCGTCGATCCCGACTTCAATTGGCTAAATAAATTTCTCGATTTGCCGTATCTTGTGCTTTTTTCACAGCTTGCGGTAAAGGTTGTTCGCCTAACAAAGCGCTGATGAATTGATTGTTAAAATTTGCTCGAATCGTGGGTAAATTTTCACCTGCTTGCCAAATGGTTGCATAGGCTGCGCCTTTAGCAAAGGGAGCATACAAGGGGTTTTTGTCATACCCTAATTCGCCAAGTACCGATCGCCGTGTTGGTAGCGCTAATCCTTGTTTTGCCCAGGCTTTCATGCCATCAGCACCAGTCAAATAAGCAATGAGTTTCCAGGCAGCCACTTTATGCTTTGCCTTACGATTCATTACATAGGCAACTGTAAACGCCATTGTGCCAGATTTACCGTTGATAGTGGGTACTTCAGCCGTGGCAAAATCAAGCTTTGGAAACGTTTCTTTAAAGTAAGGAATTGCCCATGCTCCTTCAATGGTCATTGCCACTCTACCCTGCCCCAGCATTTCGCTACCAGACGTTGCACCAACATCCGTAGGTTGAGCCGATGTGCGATCGCGTCGATATTGGTCAATTACCAATTGCAATCCTTTTAAGCTACTTAGTTCAGCAAAAGCTGCATAGCCCTGCTGCCCTATAAGTTTGCCGCCAAAGGCTTTGATCACAAACGCTTGTCGGGCTAGTTCAGGAGCTAACCCAAAGCCATATTGATCAATTTTTCCGTCGTTGTTTGGATCAATTGTTAGCTTTTTGGAATCTGCTAAAAGTTCATTCCAGGTCTTGGGCGGTTGCGTTAAACCAGCAGCGGCAAAGGCTTTTTTACTATAAAATAACGCTAAGGTTGAGAAATCTTTGGGCAGACCATACAGTTTGCCGTTGTGCTTAAACGTGTTCAGCATCGTTGGTTCAAAATCACCGAGATTGAAGTCTGGGGTGATATAAGAATCTAACGGTTCCAGTACGTTGTATTTCATCAACAGGGGTGCTTCAAGCGCATCTAGATAAAAAACATCCGGTGCCACGTCGCCGATCAACCGCGTTTTAATGACGTCCATGTATTCGCTAGTGATGACTTCATACTTGATTTTAATGGTCGGATTCTTTGCTTCAAACGCTTGAATAACTTGCATTAAAAGTTGCTTTTCATTGGGATTACTTTGCCAACCGCTTAAGGTGACTGTGATCGGTGATTCATCCTGTTTCAGTAAATTTTGGCTGAATGGAGTTGTTTGCTGACGACAACCTGCTAACGTCATTGCAGCAACAATTAAACTGCTAAAGCCAATGGTTTTAAAGCCGACATTCATATTCATAACGTCGCGATCGCGCTAGTAAAGGAGCTTATTTCTAATCTATAGCGTGATCTTCTCGCTACGCGAACGGAAAAATTGGGTTTATTAGACAGAAATACTTCAATAAACGATCGATCGCTGGACGCTTTCAGCAGTCAGCTTTGAGTTGATGCGGTTTATTTCAGCCTATTGACTTAGCAAATGTCGATCGAAGATGCGACATTAATTAGCCTCATCACTGTCATGATGCATCGAAATATTGAGTAGCGCCGCTGCTGACGGCAATTCAGGTACGATCGCTCACAGATTGAATGATCAACTTGAACGATCAATCACCGATTCATTGTCAGAGGTTGTCAGAGGTAGAGGCGATGGAACAGGCAGAACGCATTACCTGGCTACGTGACCATACCAGCCTGAATGCTCTTTCAGAAGCTGTCTTGAGCGCGATCGCGGCAGCCATAAGGGAAGAAGCAGTGCCAGAGAATCGACGTTTGGTGTTGGAGGACACGCTACCTGAGACACTCTACATTCTCAAGACTGGGCGCTTAGAAAGCTACCACACCAGCAAAACCACTACTGCCAACGCTGTTGGCCTTTTACCAGGTACTATCCTGCACTTGAAAGCTCTGCTGCTAGATCAACCCGTTGAGCAGACGGTCATTACTCTCAGTGACTGCATTGTTTGGACGATTCCTAAAGCAGATTTTTTGGCGATCGTGCAGCAATATCCCGAAATTACCCAAACTTTATCGCGTCAGTTAGCCAGCGAACTGGATCAGGTTTCGGCACAACTGGCGTATGAGCGGGAACGACAAACCGCGCTACGTTCTTACCTGCTGCCTAAAGTCCGCCGTGGCATTGTGGGTTCCAGTCGCTATGCAACGCGGCTGCGGCAAGAAATTAAAAAAGCGGCAGAGGATCGGCGATCGGTGCTCGTGTTCGGTGAACCAGGGTTAGGCAAAGACAATGCGACAGCGCTGATCCACTTTGGCTCCCGCTTCCGTCACGAACCCATGATCAAGATTAACTGCGACACCTTGCAAGCCAGTGGTGCCGAACTGTTTGGTCGCGCTGGCGGCAAACCGGGACTCATTGAATGGTTGGGCGAGGGCACCCTGCTGCTTAACAACATTCAAGAACTCGCTCCAGCCTTGCAGGAAAAACTGGTGCGTTTGCTGGAAACCGGAGAGTACAAGCCGATTGAACGGGAGGGCAGCCCACCATCGACACCGCGCCGTTGCGAAGCCCGCATCATGATGACATCTGAGAAGGTGTTGCCCGCTTTAGAACGCAAGAATCTGGTCGGTCATATTATTCGGGTACCACCGTTGCGAGTCCGAAAAGCCGATATTCTATCGCAGGTGGAGTACTATCTCAGTCTATTTTGCCGCGCCAGAGGGCTTGCTAAGCCTGGAGTAACGCCAGAGGCACTGCGTCGGCTTCAAGGCTATGACTTTCCGGGCAACTTGACGGAGCTAGAAAGTTTGGTGGAACGGGCAGTCTTGCAATCGAATGGGGCAGACGAGCTTACGGAAGAAGTTTTTTGGGCAGTCAGCGTTAAAACCAGGCGCTTTCGCGTGAATCTGCTCAACTCGTCGCCCAAATTACGTCAGTTTTTGCGGAGTCCCTGGTATCCCGATCGCCTTAATTATGGCTTTACGCTGGGCTTTTTTGCGGTGGTGGTGGCAATCCTCATGCTGGGACCCCAAAGCCGCGATCTCAACATTGCTTTAAATATGTTTTGGGCATGGTGGTGGCCCGTGATGCTGCTGGCATTCCCTTTTGTGGGACGGCTGTGGTGTTCGGTCTGCCCTTTCATGATCTATGGTGAACTGGCACAAAAACTCTCGCTTTGGCTTTATCCCCGGCAACTTCAAGCATGGCCCCGACAGCAAGCTGAAAAGTGGGGCGGCTGGTTTCTCTTTGGTCTCTTTACCCTGATTCTGCTATGGGAAGAACTGTGGCATCTAGAGGATACGGCGTACTTATCTGGCTGCTTGCTGCTGCTCATTACCGCAGGAGCCGTGACGTTCTCGCTACTGTTCGAGCGTCGCTTTTGGTGCCGCTACCTCTGCCCGATCGGGGGCATGAACGGGCTGTTTGCCAAACTGTCAATGATTGAACTCCGGGCGCAGCAAGGCATCTGCTCGGCAACCTGTACAACCTATCAGTGCTACAAGGGCGGACCCCAAAAAGGTGAAGGACAAGAAACGGGCGGGTGCCCACTCTACTCCCATCCCGCGCAGTTGGAAGATAACCGCGATTGTGTACTGTGTATGACCTGTCTCAAAGCGTGTCCGCATCGCTCCGTTGAGCTGAATCTGCGACCACCCGGCATTGAACTCTGGACGACGCACGTGCCAACTTATTACGAAGTCTGTCTGCTCTTTTTGCTCTTTGGTGCAGTGTTCCTGCATCGACTACCAGAGATCGAACAGCAGCTTGGCTGGAACCTGCATCTGGAGCACTTTGGCATCCATACAGGTGTTTCACTATTGGCATTACTGGTACCGGGCGCGATCGCACTCGTTGCCCATGCCTTGATTCGCTTGTTTCAGCGCAGTTGTAAGCCCCGTCCGTTTTTAGAACTAGCCTATGGCTATCTACCGCTGGTTTTGGGCGCAAGCTTGGCGCATTACTTACGCCTGGGATTAACAGAAACGGGACAAGTGATTCCAGTC
>JBBSHC010000144.1:0-7280 GCA_038253425.1 Leptolyngbyales cyanobacterium
AGAAACTGTTCCTTTGATTGGGATGCGGCTATTGCGAGGCTACGATTTACGAATTCAGACTATCGAGGGCGGCTCTGTTAAAATCGAAGCATTGTCGATCGCACGTAGAAGCGATCTGGGAGGCACGGTCTAACAATTCAAGCGCAGCGGACGAAAAAAGGTGATTGGTTGTGCTGCCAAGGTTGCTTGCTGCCACTAATTTGGTCGTTACAACGATCAAGCCTAAATTAGTAAGACGATCGCTAATGTTCAATCAGCCTTAAGACATTGCTTAGATTTGCACTCGGTACGAGCGATCGCACTAATGCAAACACTTGAACAAGTTAGGCGATCGCCTTTCATCTTTAGCAAGAAAGCGATCGCGCTGCTGCTGAGCCTGACTTCTCACCTCTCATTAACCATAAATTTCTCTACTCCCCACCGCTAATCCCGCGCGCCATCCCCTTCTCCCTCTTGGTTTCCGCACCACACAGTAATAGGATGAAGCTGTGAGAAAAATTACGTAAGCTAAATTTATGTCTGCTGTTGACGATAAGACCGTTGTTCGCGAGTACTTTAATGCCACCGGGTTCGATCGCTGGCGCAGAATTTATGGCGATGGCGAAGTCAACAAAGTGCAGCTTGATATTCGCACTGGGCACCAGCAGACTGTTGATACGGTGCTGAGTTGGCTACAGGCAGACGGCAATCTGGGGCAATTATCCATTTGTGATGCGGGGTGTGGTGTGGGGAGCCTCAGCATTCCGCTGGCAAAAGCAGGCGCAACGGTCTTTGCCAGCGACATTTCCGAGAAGATGGTGGGCGAAGCGAAAGAACGTGCAGAAGCAACGTTAGGGCAAACCACGAACCCAACCTTTGCCGTGCAGGATTTGGAAACGTTGAGCGGTCGTTATCACACCGTCATTTGTTTGGATGTGCTGATCCACTATCCGCAAGAAAAAGCGGGCGCGATGATCAGCCATCTCAGTTCTCTAGCAGAATCTCGTCTGATCCTCAGCTTTGCACCCAAAACGCTCGCCTATAGCTTGCTGAAAAAGATCGGCGACTTCTTTCCCGGTCCCAGTAAAGCCACTCGCGCTTATCTGCATCGTGAAGCCGCTGTCGTGAAGATCCTGGAGAGTCAGGGCTGGACGGTGCAACGCAACGCCATGACCAAAACCAGCTTCTACTTTTCGCGCCTCTTGGAAGTCACCCGTTAGTAAGGCTAAGATCGCGGCATCATTGGGACTGGTAGCAGGTCATGAAGCTTATTACGAAACTAACGGCAGGCGTGTTACTGGGCATTGGCGTACCGATCGTCCTTTGGGCTGTGACCGATATAGCAAATCCCAAGGCTACAGATAAAGAAGGTGCCGTTGCAGCGCTCTGTTTCTTTGGAGTACCGCCCAGCGCGTTAGGTGGTTGGCTAATTTTGGGTGGGCGACGTAAAAGTGAGCAAGAAGAACACGATCGCCTCCAAGCTTCCTTCTTCAAGCTACTCAAGCAGGGAGACGGACGCATCACCCCCTTAGGATTTGCGATGGAAACAGGGTTAACCGGAGCGCTGGCAAAAGCATATCTGGATGAACGCGCCAACGAATTTACCGCCAACTTTGATGTCGATGACGAAGGCAATATGTTTTACCGCTTCAGCCTGGGTGGGGTGAATCTACCTGAAAGTAACACCAGCAAGACTCCACCGAGATTGAATCCGCCTGTACAAAAGCGGCTTGCAGTTGGTCAACCGATCGCTGCCAAGGGAAACTTCGATGTCATTTTAGAAGCTGTACCGCGCAGTCACAAAATCACTGCGATCAAAGTTGTGCGAGAACTCACTGGGCTGGGACTAAAAGAAGCAAAAGAGTTAGTGGAAGCAGCACCGACACCACTGATCACAGGCGTGAATGACGCGATCGCGCAACAATGCAAACAAAAGCTAGAAACGATCGGCGCTACTGTCATGGTGATCGAGAATTAAAGTGTCGATCGTTAAAGTCTGCATTCAGGAAGTCTGTTACCGAGAGTTGCGATGCTGTTGACTCGTTTTTTTCTGACCAGTGCCGCTATCCTTGCAGGGTTAGCCGTTGCCGCAGGCGCGTTTGCCTCCCATGCGTTGAAAGAGCGTTTGACGGAACGTGCCCTGGAAATTTTTGAAACGGCGGCGCGTTATCAGATGTATCACGCACTGGCACTGTTTCTTGTCGCGGTGCTGTTAAGCAGGGCAGAAACCATGTCGCCCACTTTAGTTACAGCAGGCTATGCCTTTATCGCTGGGATCGTTGTTTTTTCGGGCAGTCTTTACGCCCTGAGCCTCACGGGGATCAAATGGTTGGGGGCAATTACGCCGTTGGGAGGTGCCGCGTTTCTGGTGGGTTGGGGCTGTGTCGCGATCGCGGCTTGGAGCCTCAAATAAATCATTTGAAGTTATTTCAGAACTCGTTAGCGCGATCGTTCAAGGGGTCCTTCTCAATCCACAGGCAGAGCAACAACTCATCCCCATAGGCAGAGAAATGATCTTCAACGGACTTCTAATCTTTAGGGGACATAGCAACCCTCACTCAGTTTGAAACAGTTGTTTCATAGCAGTTGCGGTAATGTTCCTGTTGGTTTTACTTATCGGGCATTCGCTGCCTGTGCTGACGGGTTTCTTTCTGCTATTTGCAGTTGCTCATCAGATGACCTTAACCCCCAAGTCACAGGAGACATAATGAACAAAAATAACTCTAGAAACTTCATCGCTAAAGCGGCTGGCTTTTTGAGCGTTGCCAGTATTGGTATTTTGATTAGCCTTCCTGGATTAGCACAACAAGCTCCGGTTGACTCTAGCACACCTTCTGTTACGACCCCAACCAACCCCGGTGCGGCGGATTCCAATACAACCAACGGTGGAGAAGAGCTGAATCGCGTTCCCCAACAAGAAACACCATCGCAAATGCCAACCAATGGTTCGATGAACGGTGGCATGATGACCAAACCCAGCAGCACTCCTTATAACGGAGCAGGTGCTAATCAGCCCGGTGCAACAACAGGGGGAGACGCAAGCCAACAAGTTCAGCAGAACAGTGGTTCGACAATCCAGAGAAGTGGTTCAACCATGCAGAGAAGTGGTTCAACCATGCAGAGAAGTGGTTCAACCATGCAGAGAAGTAGAAGTGGTTCAACCATGCAACGGCGCACGACCACGACCCAACAAACAATGCCAGCTAACCCTCGGCAGAGAATGCAGTCGGACACTAATTCAGATGCAACGACAGATGGTACCAGCACCACTCAACAGCAACCGTCTAATGGTGGTGTGCGTGCGCTTTGGTAAAGTGATTTCGGTGTCTAGTTGATTAGAGGCTGTCTTAAAAGTATTTTTGTCATTTTGAGTCGAGTCGAGCGGCACGAAGAATTTCGGAGCCAGTGTGCAGTCAAGCTGTTTCACCGCCCTCACTCTTCCTTCATACTGACATTTTGGGACTTGTTAGACATCCTCTTAGACTCGTTCGCTCGCTTCAACCAATAAAACTGTAAGCTCTAGATCCTGAAACCAGGTTGGTTAAGTTGGATCTAGAGCTTGTTGCCTTTAGGGGCGGCACACAAACTTCCACAGTGGATGACGTGCTCCTTGTAGTCGAATGCGCTGTACTTGCTGCTCTAGACGCTGTCGATCGCGCGGCGAGAGTCCAAACAAAATCATGCGGCTATGATGAAGCAATACGGCAACGGTGAAACCAATACAGGTAGCCAGTCCGATCGCGGGCAGCCGATGAAAGGCTAACCCATAGCGCACGGCTGACCAGGTGAAGTAGTCCAGCAAAAGCGAGATGGGATAACGCAAGCCCCACAGACTTAGAGCACCGACCGTTAGCCAGAGAATGCTCACGAACAGCCAGCGCCCGTAAAGCATTACCTGACTGAGACGATCGACCTCTTGCTGCAAGGCTGTCTCTGCCTTTGCTTCAGCAGGCAAGGATGATCCGTTCGACTGCGAATCAGGCATCGTCCGCGCTAGTAGAGACATCGCCAGGAGTACGATCGCTCATCTCGACATCCACGATCGCTGAAGCTGGAGGCAGCAGATTCTCCGCCCGTTCTCGCCAAAGTGACAGGAGGGTGCTGGCAATAAAGATGCTGGAGTAAGCCCCCATTGTGAAACCAATAATGAGCGCCAGGGCAAAGTTTTTGAGGGTTTCGCCACCAAAGAGAAAGATCGAAAAAAGGGTCAGCAGCACCGTTACGGTTGTATTGATTGAACGCGCCAGTGTTTGGTTCACCGCAGCATCAACGATGTCATCAATTGGGCGATCGGGCTGGAGTGCTTTGGTTTCGCGAATGCGGTCATAAATGACTACTGTATCGTTCACCGAAAAACCAACGATCGTCAGCAGCGCCACAATGAAAAGGCTGTCTACTTCCGTACCAAAGACCAAACCCAAAATGGAGAAAATGCCAGCCGTAATCAAGACATCATGAAATAGCGCCAGAATAGCAAAGATGGCATAGTCTAGCTGGAACCGCAAGCTCAGGTAACCAGTGATCAGCGCAAACGACACAATCAGCGCCAACATACCAGAGGCAAAAAGCTGTTTACCAATGATTGGTCCCACCGTATCAATCTGATTTTTGGCAGGGTCGAGGGCACCGATCTTCTGCCCCAACGTATCCAACAATTTTTCACGTTGATCAGGGCTAAGGGGTTGGGTGCGAATCGAGAGCGCCCGTTGCTCTTGCCCCAGCAGTTGGATGCTGCTATCGCCCAGACCTTCAGCCGTCATCACTTCACGCACCACCCCAATGTCGATCGGTTTGTCGCAGTTATTTGGTTTAGTGCAGTCGAGTTCAACCTGAAGACGAGTGCCGCCAATAAAGTCCAAACTAGGGCGTAAGGGTGCGCCAAAGCGCTGCCAAGAGATTAGCATCGCTACAATGCCACTCAGGATCAAGAGTGAGGAGAGCGTCCACCAAAGCTTGCGCTGTCGAATAATTTGCAGTTTCATGAGGTTGCCTCCACCTGAGGTTTCGCAGTCGAGGGCACGTTAGGGCAGTAAAACGAAGGCTTCCGCAATCCCTGAAAACTCTGGGCGTAGAACATGAGGGTACGGCTACAGGTGAGGGATGTAAAGAGGCTCAAAACAACGCCTAACGCCAAAGTCAGGGCAAAACCTTTGACCAAACCAGCACCAAGCCAGAACAGTGCTCCACAGGAGATAAGCGTCGTCACGTGACCGTCGAGAATGCTTGGGAAGGCACGATAAAAACCTGCTTCGATCGAGCGATAAAGGGTCTTACCAGCCCGTAGCTCCTCTCGTGTCCGCTCAAAAATCAACACATTGGCATCAACCGCCATACCAATGCTGAGAATAAACCCAGCGATACCAGGAAGGGTCAGCGTAACGCCCAGAAGGTTAAAGGCGGCATAGGTCAACACGGCGTAAATTAGTAGGGCAATATCGGCAATTAGCCCCGGTAAACGGTAGTAAGCCACCATAAAGATGAGCACTAGAACTAAGCCGCCTACGCCAGCATAGATGCTGCGTTGCACACTGTCTCGTCCCAGGGTTGCACCAACAGTACGGTTTTCAACCACTTCAACCGGAACGGGCAACGCGCCACCTCGCAACTGCACGGCAATGTCACTCGCGCGATCGGCAGCAAAGCTGCCCTCAATCACGGCACTACCACCTGTAATGCCCGTCTGAGCATATTGCACATCGACTGTATAGGCAAAGTCAGCGCTAATCGGAGCCTGATCAAGAAAAATGCCTAATGTGCGTCCGGTGCCCGCAATACTTTTCGTGAGTTCAGCGAACAGTTCACCCCCGCGTGGATCGAACTTCAGCCCTACATGCCAGGTATTACCAGCACCAACTGGCTCTGGATAGGCATCTTTGAGATTTTTTCCGGTCAGCTCCGTCTTCTCAAACAACGCGGCGATCGCCTCATTGGTAGCCTTCAGTTCCGCCTGATTTTTTGCGATCGCGGCTTCATCCTGCGCTTTTCTTAGCGTCGCTTGCGCGTCCAACTTTGCCCGCAGATTCTGTTTCTCAATTTGCAGTTGAACTTCGGTACCTGGCTTCTGTTTACGGAAATCCAGTTGTGCCGTGCCACCTAACACCCGTTCAGCCTGCTGGGGATTATTCACGCCCGGTAGCTGCACCAAAATTTGGTCTTTACCAACGGTTTGCACAACGGGTTCCGATACGCCTAACCCGTTCACCCGACCTTCAATCACTTTGCGAACGGCTTCTAGCTCCCGCTCCGTAATCTCTTTGATCTCCGGGGTCGTTTTGACCTGGATGGTAAGCTGTGAACCGCCTTGCAGGTCCAAACCCAGGCGGGTGGGCACCTGCACAATCACCACAACGGCGGCAATCAGCAAAATTAAAATTAATCCTAAGAGCGATCGCTGTCTTCCCATACTGTGACCCCTGTAACAAACGCTATGATAGCGCTTTAAAGTTTTGCGTTCTGCGTTTTGCAGGTTGAATTTAACCCAACACGTTTTAGCTGACGAGCGTTTCCGCGATCGAGTCTCTCAGCAGTCGTCAGCGATCGTTAAACTACTCGCACCGCTTGACTGCAACGATACGGCTAGTTTGCGTTGTCTGCCTCAACTAACTTGCAAACCGAATAGACTCAAAGCTGACCGCTGATAGCTGACGGCTCCTAACTCCCTGTAATCGTTCATTTATAGAGATACTTCTCTTTAGCTGACACTGCCAAGAAAGGCATCACGCAAACGCTTCAAGTTGATCGACACGCAGCCAAATGTTTGGAGTCGGCACCGTGCCAAACTTGACCAGAGCATAATCTCCACTCAGATCGACCACTTCGCCCTTCGTTTCAAAAATGTAGGATGAAAAACGAGGATCACTGGCTTTTGCCTCCAGACTGTTCTCCAGCTTTTCTTTCACTGCCCGCACAAAGTCGCCCCGTTTGATTGCCATGATTGCCTCAATGCTTTTCTTTACACATCATTAAGCATTTTAAGCCTCTTCAGCAGTCTCTGTTTCAGTAGTTTCCTCACTACAGATAATCTGCCTTACTCTTCCTTTAAATATACGTTTTACCAAATATTATTTGCTTAAAGACGAATTGAGCTTTCATTGCTTTGGCTCTCGTGGTGGGTATATATAGATATAGAACATCACCCATCAAACTAATGACGCCTCAAAAAATTTCTGCATCAGTACCAGATTGGAGCCGTGAGCAAGCTCTCCAATGGTGGGACCCAGGGCGACAACTCTTAAAGTCAATACGTAACTATCAAAATTGGCAAAGTCGTGGTGGGCTGCTAAGCCACTTTTTTACCAAAT
>JBBSHC010000145.1:0-7255 GCA_038253425.1 Leptolyngbyales cyanobacterium
GGTACCGTCTTGACCTCCAGCGAAAGACCAGACTTCAGGATCTGCTAGAAGGCTTTTTTAACCTGCGACGGTCGTGGTCATAAATTCATGTTCTAGCTGATTTCATGATTTCTGATTTCTAGCTTCTAACTCCTGAGTTGAAAAGCAAGTGCGGTGCTAGCGAGTCTCAAGTTCCTTTTGCCTTTTACCTTCTACCTTTTGCCTTTTGCTTGCCCGACTCCTGACTCCTCTAAGGATGGCTATAGCAACTAAAGCTCTCCTTCACCCTTTGCCTGTTGCTTGCGTTCTTTCAGCTTCAAGAGAATCTCAGCATGAACTTCACGCGTAATTGGGTAAAAGTACGTCAGCACCAGCCCAATCAACAGAATCGCTGTAGGCACAGGACCAATGAGCAGCCGAATTGCCCACAGCGCAGAGGGGGGCTGTATTGGGGCTGCCTGACCCGCAACATTGGCGATAAAGCCGGAATGTTGAAGCGTTTGCCCCACCACAAAGAGCCCGATCGCCAGCCCTACTTTTTGCAGCAGCACCATAAAACCATAAAACACGCCCTCACGCCGCTGTCCCGTCTTTAGCTCATCGAGTTCAATCACGTCGGGGATCATCGACCAGGGAATGAGGTAAGCCGTCGAAACGCCAAAGCCTGCCATGACCGCCAGTAAATACATCAAGCCATTTTGACCGGGCTGCAAGAAAAACAGCCCGATTTCAGCAATAATCCAGAGCGTCATACCCATGAAGTAGACCGCTTTTTTGCCCATCCGTTTGCTGACCGCACTCCAGACAAAGAGCATCACTAACCCCGTCACCTGCACCGCGATCACTACTTTGGTAAAGTCTGCATCTGCCAGCCCCATCCAGTTTTTAACGAAGTAGGGAATAATCGCCACCGTATTCTGCACGGCTAACCAGGAGCAAAGGTAAATACCAATCACATACAGAAACGGGCGGTTGGTAAAAGCAATTTTGAGCTGTTGTAAATAGGGTAAGGACTCATTGCTACTCGTTTCCTGTCGCAGGCGTTCGGTGATCATGACGCGCTTGCGTGTGCCCCAAACGCACCAGTACAGCGGCAAGATGGAAATAAAGGCGCAAATGCCACCCAACACCAGATATTGGTTGATTGGGTCGCCCTTAAAAGCACTGAATACGACCAATGCCAGAATCAGAGACAGGATGCTGCCGCTAATAGAGAAGGCAAACCGAAAGCTGTTGAGGCTGGTGCGTTCGTCGTAATCCTGCGTGAGTTCGGGTGTGAGAGCGGTATAAGGCAGGTTGACAACCGTGTAAAAGCTGTTGAACAAGATCGCGATCGCTACGTAGTACCAGAACAACCCCCACTGATTGGTTTCTGGATTACTGCTAAAGTGGGGCACAATCCACTGCAAAAAAAAGAAGATCCCAAACGGAATGGAGCCAACGATCATCCAGGGCAATCGTCGCCCCCAACGGCTTTGAGTGCGATCGCTTAAGATCCCCACGATGGGATCATTAATGGCATCCCACACTTTACTAATGAGCAGGATGCTGCCCGCCAACCCTGCCCCCAACCCTGCAACATCCGTGAAAAAAATCAGTATGAACACTGCCAGAATATTGGCAGTAATGGCTGTACCCAGGTCGCCAGCGCCATAGGCCAGTTTGGTGCTAAGGCTGAGTTTCGTTAATGCAGGGGAAGCCGATGAAGCAGGATTATGCATGGCGGGGTACGAGACAGCTAGATAACAGTTGTATTATTTTCTTCAAGCTTTAGGTCTGTGCTGTGAGCGATGGGTGAGGCCTTACGAGTTTTAAGTTAGTTCCTTCCGCTCGAAACTCAGAACTCAACACTCAAAACTTATAACTTTAGCCTTACTCTCAATGGGTCAGTTCATCTTCTTCGATCACGTCATGTCAGATTTACACGTCTCTTGGTCAGAATATCACCAAAAAATTGAACAACTTGCCGTCAAGATTTATCAATCTAATTGGACCTTCAACCAGATTATTTGTTTGGCAAAAGGTGGGCTAAGAGTGGGTGACACCCTGGCACGAATCTTCGATTTGCCGCTGGCAATTCTGGCAACCTCCTCCTATGGTGGTCCTGCGAATCAAGTACGTGGCTCCATCACCATCTCGCGCGATTTATCTATGACGACAGCAAATCTGGGTAGTCATGTCCTGGTAGTGGATGATCTGGTTGATTCGGGTGTAACGCTAAAAAAGACGCTCGTTTGGCTCGATCGCCGCTATGGTTTCTACGTAGAAGATGTACGCACAGCCGTCCTCTGGTACAAAGACTGCTCCGTGATTACCCCCGATTACTACGTTGATTACTTGCCAGACAACCCGTGGATTCATCAACCGTTTGAGCGCTATGAGCAGATGAACCCCGCTGATTTAGCAGCCTCGCTGGCAGCCACCCCAGCCGACCTTAAAAAATTAGCTTGAGTTCACCAATGCTCTACTGAAAGGTTGCACCAACTTATAACCGTCAGTGGTCAACGAAACGTTATTCGTTAAGCCAAGCAGTTACTGTCGTTCTTAATCTCGATCGAACGTGCGGAAACGACAGATGACCATCCTAAGCTGCATATCAGGCTTTTAGCTTGGGGGCAGTAGTAATGAAGCACAGGCGATCGCTTAACAAAGAGCAGAAGCTCGATCGCCGTAATTTTTCTACTTTGATAGATAAAGATACGTGGAAGTTTAAGTGTAAAACGCGTCAGAGAAGGGGTGTCAGTAATTCTGTTGATATACTAGAGCGAATGGGTGCAGTACAACGTATTAGTACAGAGCCATGTCAGTAAATGTATTGATTGGTTGTGAAGTTCATGGCTAAGGCAATTTCAGGTGTCGTGTTCTGAGGTTGCGCCTGTCCAAATTTTTCTGAGGTTTGCCATGCGAGAGATTAGCGATCGCCGACCAGTTTCATCCCCAGCGCCTGCCTCATCTTCTAAGAAGCGTTTAGGCGGCTATCTGGTAGAAGCGGGTTTATTGACGTCAGCACAGATTGATGTAGCGCTTAATGACCAGAAGTTAACTGGGATGCGCTTTGGCGAGATTCTGGCTGCACGAGGCTGGGTCAAACAGCAAACGATCGAATATCTGATGCACAAGGTCGTTAAGCCAGAACAAGAAGCGGTCAAACCCGCTCAAAGTGTCGCTCAGGAACGCAGTGAAAGTTCTGCTAATTCTCGCTCGTCAAACCCCACGCATTCAACAGGCTCAGACGCCCATAGACAGACAGCACGGCGTGACATACCCATCGCTAAGCCGTTGCCATCGGTTGGCACTGCTGATGGAGACATTAGTTGGGCGGGTTAGGAAGCCCCAGTATGCTGCTCAGCCACAGCCATAGCGGTAACATCACTACCAGTCCTAAGCAGCCAGCCACTAAGGTCGTGACTGTCAATTCCTGATCAAGCTCGTAGGCTTCGGCAATGACCAGCGTTGCAAAAGCGGGCGGCATTGCCATTTGCAGCAGAATGGCGCGGTACACCAGTCCATTCACGCCTAACATCCACAGCGCGAAGCCTAACGCCAGTGGTACGAGCAGCATTTTAATGCTCAGGCTATACAAGGCAGGTTTGATGCGTTTGAAGGTTGAGAGTTGACTGAGCCGCATACCAATTAAAACGAGTGATAAGGCAACGACACCCCAGGCAAAGCCCCGCAGGCTCTGCTCTAATGGGGCTGGAAGCGGACGATCGCGGCATGTTAACCCGATGCCGAAGCTCCAGAGTGCGGGATTTTTGACCATTGCTTGGATTGCCTGCCAGCGCTGCGGACGAGTTTCACCGCCAAACCGAGCCGCGATCGCAACCCCCAAACCATAGGCTCCCGGTGTTGACCCCAGCAGATCATAAAAGAGCGCCCAGGCAAAATACTGCTGTCCCACCAGCGCCAGCGCAACGGGATAGCCGATGTAGCCTGTGTTTCCCAGCATGGATGACAGCAAAAAGCTTCCCTGCGTTGGTCGGCTTAACGTTGACTGGTGCAGACTCAATAAATTTTTAGCCTGTGGTGCAGTAGTGGCAGGACTGGCACACGATCGCTGACTGATCCACCATGCCAGCCCACCGCCCAACAACATTGCAGCCCATGCAACCGCTGGTGCTATCCACAACGAGGCTGATAGCGAGACGTGGCGCAAAAACGCCACAATACTAACCGGAACTCCAACCCAGAAAAGAAACTGCCCTAAACGAGCAGGCATTGTGGCAGGCAGCAAACGTCCCAAGATCCAGCCGACCGTCGTCCAGCCCAACAATGGTGTGTAAATGGTCAGCAAACTGGCAATAGTCACGATTTTGCCCACAAAAACTGATTCAGACTTCCATCGTGCAGTACGCTGCCATTTCTGTTTAGTGCCCTCCAACCATTAATGTGGCAATCAGTCGGCTGTTAAACCAGCACTTGAACTTAGCGTGAATTCGCTCCAGGCAATCTGACTCGGTTTACAATTCCTAGTAGTGGCAAGATGCTTGAGTGTAGGAGTCGAACGATTGGATAACGCTGGTACCCCCGAAAAGCCTCCAGGAACAGCTCCCAAAGCGTCCCTTCCGCCGGATGATATTCCCATTGCGCTACGCGAAACGTCCGATGCCGCACCAAAACCCCGAACGAACGTTGTTTTACTCGCGGGTAGTTTGACCGTCTTAGCGATCGTGGCATTAGCGGCAGGCGGCTTTGTGTCTCTGCGGATGCAGCGATCGCAAACCAGCCTTGCGACAGAAAATTCCTCTCCAGACGCACAACCCTCCCCAACAGGCTCCGCGTCTCCTGCTGCCAATGCGGATACGTTGCTCAATCACTTTGCCTATAGCGAAGCACCGCAGTCAGAACTGGCACCAATCGTCTCTGATAGCAGCATTAAAATGCGTAAAACTGCCGCTAAAGCCTACCGCGAAATGACAACCGCGGCCCAGCAGGAAGGCATCAGTCTGGTGCCAATCTCAGGTTTTCGTTCGATCGCTGACCAAAAGTATTTGTACTTTGACGTGAAGGCAGAGCGCAATCAGGATGCGGCCGAACGCGCTAAGGTCAGTGCGCCTCCCGGCTATAGCGAACATCACACGGGGTACGCAGTCGATATTGGCGATGGCAGCACACCCGCCCTGAACCTGAACCCTGACTTTGACAAAACTTCAGCGTATCGCTGGCTCAAAGCAAACGCCAACCGCTACAGTTTTGAACTCTCCTTCCCCAAAAACAACCGCCAAGGTGTGAGTTACGAACCCTGGCACTGGCGCTATGTCGGCAATATCCAAAGCCTCAAGACGTTTTATAGAGCGCACGGACAAAAATAGTTTTAGTTATTTAACTCTTTAATCCTCTATCTAGGCATAGCTGCAAGGCAATGCGTGAGGATTTAGGATGCCTTATGCTGTAGTTAGCCAATCTGAGAAAGCACTGGTTCTAAAAGCCTTCACCGATGTTTGTGCAGAAAGCAAAGCCTCAGAGTCAGCGGATGTAGCAATGACGATCGACCTCCAAGCTAATCAAAAGAATCTTTACGAACGCGACTTTGTAGGCTGGGTCGAGACAACAGTCGAGCAATTGCGTTCTAAAAACTATGCTGACGTAGACTGGACAAATTTGATCGAAGAAATAGAGGATATGTCGAGACGGGAGCGCAAAAGCCTTAAGAGTAATCTGGTGGTGCTTCTGCTGCATCTTCTCAAATGGCAGTATCAGCCAGAATACCGTAGTGGCAGTTGGCGCGGTAGCATTCGAGAACATCGCCGACGCATCAATGATGATTTGAACGATTCACCGAGCTTGCTTCCTTACTTCCAAGCAGTCTTGTCTAGCTGCTACATTAGCGCTTGCGAACAGACAGCCGATGAAACAGGTTTAGCACTACAGACATTTCCTGTGCTTTGTCCTTACACATCAGAACAAGTGCTTGATGCCAATTTTTTGCCAGAGTAAAAATCTTGCTTACAGCTTGCTGAACCTAACCCGCGATCGCACCGATCAATTCATTGCTAGGCTAGGAGTCAGAAATAATTATTAACAATCTCCTTAAATGAATCAACTGTCGCTCAACCTGGTTGCGATCGGCATTTTTACCATCACCATGACCAGCCTATTGGGACCCCTGATCAACGTGTCGCCACTGGTGCCCGCGATCGCGACGGCTGGTATTTTAGGGCTGGCAACGCTAGATACCTTGAGCTGGCAGGGACAAGGCTCCACACTGCTGCTGGATTGGTTAGCGGGGTTCTCAGCGGCACACCGCGATCGCGTTATTCGGCACGAAGCAGGGCACTTTCTCGTTGCGCATCAGTTGGGCATCCCTGCTACAGGCTACACGTTGAATGCTTGGGACGCACTGAAACAAGGCTATCCCGGTCAAGGTGGTGTCCGGTTTGATGCCCAGGAGTTAGATGCTGCCGTACAGCAGGGCACTTTACCGGGTCAACTGCTAGACCGCTACTGTACCATTTGGATGGCGGGGATTGCGGCGGAAACGCTGATCTACGGCAACGTCGAAGGGGGTGCAGACGATCGCCAAAAGCTCAGAGGTTTGCTTGCTCAATTGGGTTTACCGCCCACCGAACTAGAACAAAAAGAACGTTGGTCACTCCTCCGTGCCAAAACCCTACTGCAAGATCATCCCGCTGCCTACGAAGCCTTAATGACGGCAATGACTGAAGGTGCTCCCGTGTCGGAATGCCGCCAAGCGATCGCGCAGCACTTGGCACAATCAGCATGAGAAGGGAAAAGTTTTGAGTTTTGAGTCTTTGGTTGCAGCCATTAATGCCAACTCTTTATTTTTCTACCTTTGCCTTTTGCCTTCTCCCCTCTGCCTTCTCCCCTCTGCCTTTTGCCTTTTGCCTTTTGCCTTTTGCCTTTTGCCTTTTGCCTTTTGCCTTTTGCCTTTTGCCTTTTGCCTTTTGCCTTTTGCCTACCTTCTTTCCAACTCTGGCAGAAACCTTCGTAATAGACCCGTTACAACGGCTGGCTGTTCTAGCTGAGCAAGTACACCCGCTTCGGTGACGCGAAGAAATGCCTTTACAGCCGAGGGATTCAGGCTGGCTAACCGCTGCCCCAGATCAGCACTTGTAAACTGTGCCGCTTCGCCCCAGAGCATCACGGTGGGTGTGGTCAGTTGCGGTAGATAACGGGCGAGGTCAAAGTAAAGATCGCCCCGTAGAAATGCCAGTGCAGCATATTGAGCATTGGGCTGTCGGGCAGATTCCAGGTAGGCTTCCACCATTTCCTGGGAGACGCGATCGGATTGGGCAAACAGAAACCGCTCTAAAAA
>JBBSHC010000146.1:0-7252 GCA_038253425.1 Leptolyngbyales cyanobacterium
AACAAACGCTGCTAGCGATGCGCGATCGTCGAGCCAGTGTGTGAGGGATGAGTGTGTGGGCGCGACGTTGATGCTGAGTTAGCTGGCTTCGATCGCCGCACCATTCGTCTGTCCCCAAACTTCAGGTAAAAGCGTCGCCCATGAAGTCGGCACAGCGATCACAGCCAGCGTTTCCCCCTGCTCAAACACTTCTAGCATATAACCGGGTTCTAGCTGTTTGGCAGTCGCAGGCAAGCGATCGACAATTACCGTGCGATCGCCCCTCAAGAAACGATCGCGCTATAAAACCCAGCTATAAACCCAAACCTACTTGCTGCTGCTCGTTAGTTGCTCGACTAATGCCAGCACCTTTGTACGGCTGAGTTTGGCTTCACCCTGCGCCAGAGCATCCAGCGTGGCATGGGCAAACCCAAGCGGCAAGCGGCAAAAATCTAACGCTGGACCGAGCGGCAGCGCACTGGTATAAGCGTCTGCTAGTGCCAGGTTGCGACGAGCATAGGCGTGCATATCGTCCAGAGTCCAGCCTTCGGGAAAGAAGTTAACACCCCGCACCCCATCATCAGACTGATTCCGCAGGATATTTACCGCCTGTAACCCTCGCCCAAAGCCAACTGCCTGGGTGCGATTGGTTTGAGTGCCGTCATACCACGACCACAGGTCAGAGAGCAGCAAGCCAACGGCACCAGCGGCACAGAATGTGTAGCGATCGAGGTCTGCTTGTGTTTTAATCGTCCAGTTGTGCTCTGCCCAGTACGCCATGCGGTCAGCCATCGCCGCCGTTGCATCCCAGATACGGGGCGCGATCGATGCGGGTGCAAAGGCAGCCCACTCACCAATACGGATAGTCACTTCTGGCAAAAGCGTTGTATGCGTAACGAGTAGAGTTTCTAGCCCGTCTTCATCGATCGTGTCGTTTGCCGCTTGAAAGGAGAGGCTAATCGCCTGTAAAAGCTTTGCCTTTAACGCATTGTCCAGATCGGGATGATCTTCAATCTCGTCGATCGCGCGCATACACAGGTACGCAGAAGCAACCGCCTCTTGTAAGCCTGAGGGCAATCGACTAATGGGGATATAGAACGTCCGGCTAGTTTCTGCCAAAACTTCTAAAGCAGTCTTACGTAGCGCCATTCACTTGTTCCTCTTAACCACCACACCGAGTTCGCTCTAAATATATAGCAGAAAACTTAATTTTTACTAAGAAGGAGCCTGCACGCCCTTCACAGTTTCAAGACATTGGGCAGTGTTACCATACAGCTCTTTAAACTGTTGCTATAACGCTGATGTGTCGCTCGTATTTTAATTTGATACCATCTTGTCATTTACAGTAAGACCCCACCAGAAGTATAAGCAATCGTGGGCTGATGCTTACTCACGTTCAGGGTTGAAATGAACCCACCCCCGCCCTACTTGCACTGAAAGCGGCTGGCGTTATGTACAATGACCTATTTCTGGCTCATTTCGTTCCAATGACGGAAGGACGGTTAAAAGGGCAAGGTGTGAACGTGAAGGGCGAAGGAACAACTTGCAAGCAGGTTTAAGCCCATACAGAGCCTACAGAGCGGTTTAAATTGCGGTTTAAATCAATACAGGTTACTTTTGCACGTTTCCGCAAATAATTAAGGGGCTTTCAAGACAATCATTAAGTCATTCCAGATCATTTTACCTACTACTCACCGACGTTTTCTTTGCTATAGGGAATGCCCAGGGCGGCAGGCGGCATTGCTTTACCAGCCAAGCCCACCATTGCCAGGAGCGCGATCGCGTAGGGCAGCATCACCAGAAATTGGTAAGGAATGTTTAAATTAAAGGCTTGAATGCGAAGCTGGAGTGCTTCTGTGGCACCAAACAGCAAACATGCCAGCACTGTACTGACTGGATGCCAGCGCCCAAAAATTAGTGCTGCCAGCGCAATAAAGCCTTTGCCCGCACTAATGTCTTCTGTAAAAAACTTCACGTGTACCAGTACGAGGTATGCCCCGCCCAACGCCGCCAAGCAGCCACTCAAAATCACGCTGATGTAGCGCACCTGCGCCACGGGAATGCCTGCCGTATCTGCCGCACGGGGATATTCGCCCACCGCTCGAAGCGTTAAGCCAGGGCTGGTGTAAAACAGCAGATAGGTACTGAATGGCACCAGCAAGAGTAAGAAATAAACCAGTAGATCCTGATTGAACAGCAACGGTCCGAAGAGGGGAATTTGACTGAAACCAGGAATGGCGATCGTGGGCAGCCCCGGCAGCTTTTGAGTCGTACTGCTGTTAAAAACAAGCCGCGACAGAAAGGCTGTTAGCCCCGCTGCCGATAGATTGATTGCCAACCCCGACACTAGTTGATTAACGTGTAATGTCACGCAGAGATACGCATGGAGTAATCCGACCAGCCCACCACTGATCATGGCTGCTGCAATGCCCAACCACACATTTTGATTGCTGTAAAACGTGGTAGCTGCACCAACAAACGCTCCCGTGAGCAGCATTCCTTCCAGTCCAATATTCAACACGCCCGATCGCTCAGACCACAGCCCACCCAACGCCGCAAACGCCAGCGGTATCGACAAACGTAGACTGGCAGAGAGATAGTCGGAAAAGAAGGCGAGCTTGTTCATGAGAAATTTTACTATGGACGCTTTACTATGGAGCTGACGCTGACAACGCCTGCGCTGCTCTTCCCGGCGATTTCATTGGTGCTGCTGGCTTACACCAACCGCTTTCTGTCGCTGGCGGCATTGGTTCGGAGCTTGCACTCGGAATACAAACAAAAGCCCGACCCCTGCACCCTGGTGGAAATTCGCAGTTTGCGCTATCGCGTGCGCCTAGTGCGTGATATGCAGTTTCTTGGTGTCACCAGTTTCTTGCTTTGCGTGGTCTGCATGTTTGTTTTGTTTACCGGGCAGGTCTGGCTGGGGAGCGTTCTTTTTGGGCTAAGTTTGCTGCTGTTGATTTGTTCGTTGGCGCTGTCAGTGCGTGAAATTCAAGTATCGATTAATGCCCTTGATCTACATCTGCGTGACCTTGAAAGCTTGCGTTAGCTGCCCTCAGCAGACGCCTTTTGAGCTGTGAGTGGGGGATTGGCGGCTAGTTTCCGCTCTAAAACAAGGCTAATGGCGATAAAGAGGACAGTCAGCCCCTGGATGGCATAAACCACGGTGACAGGGACGCCAGCACTGCGCTGCATGACGTTTGCCCCTGCCCGAAGGGAACCAAAAAAGAGGGAGGTGAGCAAGACACCCGCCAGGTTCCCGCGACTGAGAAAGGCGATCGCGATCGCGTCGAACCCATAACCGGGGGAAAAGTTCTCAAATAAGCGATATTTCAACCCCATGACTTCCCCTGCACCTGCCAGCCCTGCCAAGCCGCCCGCTAATGCCATGACCAGCATGATTGTGCGCTCAACAGAGATGCCAGCATAACGAGCAGCGATCGGATTTTGTCCGACTGTCTCGATCTGGTAGCCGAGTGGCGATCGGGCAAACACGAGCCACAACAAACCTGTTGCCAGCAACCCTACCAAAATGCCAGCATGGGTCTGCGTTTGTGGCAGAAGGATGGGTAATTGGGCAGAGGGGTCAATTATGGCGCTATAGGGTGTTGGTGCCTCCGGGTCTTTGAGGGGGTTGCTCACCAAGTAGCTCACCAGATTTTGGGCAATGTAGTTGAGCAGCAAGGTGGTAATGACCTCGTTAACGCCCCGTACCGCTTTGAGGTAGCCAGGGATCAACCCCCATAAACCGCCCAACAAAAAGCCGCCTAACAGCGCCAGTGGGACATGCAGCCAGAAGGGTAGCCCATGCAGGTATAGCCCTACAAGAGTGCTGCCCAAACCACCCATGTAAATTTGCCCCTCGCCACCGATGTTGAACTGCCCTGCCTTGAGCGCCACCAGGACACCCAGGCTCGTCAGCAGGAGGGGAGCCGTCTTAGTAAGGGTATTGCCAAAGCCGTAATAGTTAGCCAGCGACTCGGTAAAAAGTGCGGCGTAGGCTTTGATGGGGCTGACTCCAGCGATCGCAATCAGTCCTGCACCGACGAGCAGGGCAGCCGCGATCGCGAAAAACGGCGACAGTACGGGCAAAAGCCAACGAATACGAATGTTCACAAGTGGTCAAAGAGGCGTCAGAGCAGCCATTGACCGCATCCTACTCTAAGTGACGTTCTTTGTGCTGTTCCTTTGCGAACGAATAGTTCTTAATCAATTACAACGACGGCATAGCAGCAACCAGATCGCCGCTTATCTGGCGTCTAACGCCCTTATTGACCTATTCCACCACCTTCTCTTCGGCAGGTTTACGCGTTTTTGTTTCAATGTCTTCCAATGTTTGCAGAATGAGCCGCTTGGCTTGCAGTTTCCAGCCCCATTTCTGCACATTGAACGCAATCGCGCCACCAACAACCGTCGCCATTAAATCCACTGGCTGCATAAACGAAATGCCCAAAAGCAAGCCCAAGCCAGCAATGCCCCAAAAGGGTAACGCTACTGCCTGACGTTGATTTTCAACCAACTGACTCACGGGGTTGGTGGGCATTTCTGCCAAAAGGGTTTCTTTGACCTGCCGCTGTTCATTTGCAGAAACCGACAACCCAATCTTTTGCCGCAGTTTTTCTAACTTGCGGGCATCGGTGCTGTATTGCGTCAGTTCATCCTCTGCCATGAGGATCAAGCGTTCGTACTGTCCCATTGCGTTCTCCTGGAGTGCAGCCGCTAGACATAAGTCACGTTAAATGGGTTGCCTCGACGCATTCCATGCCTGGGTGCTAACCCCACGTCTGCGTCTATGCCTAGAGTCTCATTATCCCCTACTCGTCCGCGATCGCCGCAGGGCAATAGTGCGATTCTGCTGCGCTCGTTCGTCGCCCGGATGAAGCTGCAAAATCTTGTCGTAGCACGCGATCGCGTCTTCAAAGCGATTCAGACTCAACAGCACAGTGCCCAGATTGTTATAGGCTTTGTGGTCATCGGGTTGCAGCGCAATGGCACGCTCATAGCTGGTAGCAGCTTCGGCAAAGCGTTCCAGGTTTTTGAGGGCAACCCCCTGGTTAAACCAGGTTTCGTAGTGAGCGGGTTCATGCTCTAATGCGTGTTCGTAGCTGTCGATCGCGCCGTTATAGTCTGCCAATTTCAAGAGACAACTGCCGCGACCATACCAGGCAGAGGCAACATCGGTCTGTAGCGTCTGGAGTGCGAGTGCTTTGTCATAGCCCAAAATAGCGTCCTGATAACGCCCCAGATGCCTTAGACACACTGCCCACTGATACCAGGCATCAGCATCAGCAGAGTTTAACCCCAGCGCTTTGTCATAGCTGATAATGGCAGCTTCATAGTCACCCAACCCCATGAGTGCGGCTCCACGGCTGCTAAAGGCAAGCTGGTAGTCAGGCTGGAGCTGCAACACGTGGTTGAAGTGTTTGATCGCACTTTCGTAGCGTCCGGTAGCGTAGAGCGCCGAGCCTTGACTGTACCAGGCATCAGCAAAGTCGGGCTGATGTTCCAGGGTGTAATGCAAGGTGTCGATCGCGGCGTTGTAGTTGCCCGTCACATAAAGGGCAAGCCCTAAACTGTAGTGAGCGTGAGGAAAATCGCTCTGAAGTTCCAGCACTCGCTTGAAGCTGGCGATCGCTGCGTCGTACTGCTCTAGCCGATACGCAGCCCAGCCCAAACTGTAGTGTGCTAACGGCGAAGTTGGCTCATAGACAAGAGCTTGCTCAAAACTGGCGATCGCATCGGTATAGCGCTCCAGGCTGATCAGGGCACTTCCTTTTTCATACCAGGCGTTGCTACTGTCAGGCTGGCATTGGATGGCAGACTCAAACTGAGCGATCGCGGCTTCATAGTCGCCCTGCTGACTCAATGCCACACCCTGTTGCAAAAGTTCTTCAGCTTCAACAACGTCAGGTTGAATGGTCTGGATTGTCTGGCTCATAGGAGTCAATGTGCCTTTCTGTCGGTCAAAACTAGCTTTAACGGCTTACATATTAGGATGCCCAGTTTGAGCTAAGGCATTGACATTAGCAGCCAGCTTGAAGCCAGGTAGGAGTGTGCAGGCGCACAGCTAATAAAAAACCAGCCTTAGAGAAACATTCTAACGCTGGCTATATTGTTACCTGGCGACAAAAGACTTGACACTGGTAGACGATTTTCGGCTCCGCTCAAACCACTGCTTTCGGAGTGCTGAGCGCAGTCGAAGCACCATCCCAACTTTAAGTAGTCGCAACGTAACCGCAACGTAACCGCAATGTAGTCACAAACATTGCCGAGTTAATAAGTAACTGGATGCCCTTAGAGAACGCACTTCATCGAATCCCTGGTAGAGGCGTTGCATCAAAGCGTTGCTTAGGGCGCGAGTGCGTTGCCGCGAATTAGACTGCCAAGAGTTTTTGCCGTGATTTTTAGCTGCGTCAAGGGGTTGGCTGGCACCACAGTTTTGTAAAGGTAGCTGTCGAAGGTGAGCTTCTGCACATCAATATCAGAGCACATTTCGACAAATGCCTCGCGGGTCGCATCAGAGCGATAGAAGACGCGCTGCAAAAGGTCCAGCACTAAATAGGTAATGCCGTACTGCTTATCCCATTGCTTGAGATAAACCTTGAGGTCAGCTTCGGTCGGCACTCGTTCACCCTTTTGGGAGTACTCGACAATGGTTTCGGCACACATACGCGCTGATTTGGCGGCAAAGTAGATGCCTTCTCCAGAGGATTTGGTGACCGTCCCTGCGGCATCACCAACGAGAGCAACCCGACCAACGACCCGGCGCGGTCTGGGATGTTCGGGAATGGGGTGTGCTTCTACGCGGATAATTTTGCCACCCCGCAGTTTGGCGGCGGCACGAGCGCGAATGCCTGCTTGTAGTTGCTTGATTTTTGCCTGGTTGGGCTTCATTGTGCCTGTACCAACTGCCACGTGGTCGTATTTGGGGAAGACCCAGGCGTAGAAGTCAGGCGACACATCATCGCCCACGTACATCTCTGCGAGTTCGTCGTAGTACGCCATCTTGTCTTCCGGCAGACGAATCCGCTCCTGGAAGGCGATCGCATAGTTGTAGTCTCCAGCATCGATCGCTTTGGCAACGCGTGAGTTCGCCCCATCCGCACCAATGACCAGATCCACTTGCAGGGTCTTGTTGACGCCTTCCAGGCTGCCGTTGGAGTGATCAGCGTAGTGCAGCGTGTAAGGATCTTTATCGTTGCTGGGAATCTCTAGCTTGTGCATCGTGCCATTGATGACTTTGGTGCCCAGCTTTTCAGCGCGATCGCGCAAG
>JBBSHC010000147.1:0-7245 GCA_038253425.1 Leptolyngbyales cyanobacterium
CGCCACTGCAAAAGAAGTAGCAGAGGTGCTGTTAGAAGTGTCTGGGCAAATAGCGTCACGCTAGAAACCTGCTGTCGGCGTGTAGAACAGCAGTAGAGAGCGGTTGAGGGGGCAGGAGCCGGGGGAGTAGGAGTAGCTGGGGAGCAGAGGGGCAGGGGAAGCAGAGGGTGCAGAGGGGCAGGGGAAGCAGAAGGGCAGGGGCAAAACTCAAAACTCAAGATTCAGCTTTTTGCGATTCCTACGCCAAGCTTGTGTCGCTGTCTTTTAACCAACGCTTAAATCCATGGTTCGTCATCGTCATCCGGGTCGGCTTCTGACGCCGTTACGCTTCCGGGCTGTGTGGCTGTGTGTTGGGTTTGCTGGGGGATGAAGTGCGCTGATAGAGGCTCGATCGCATCAGTGATCCAGGGTTCATCGTCATCGTCATCCCAACTGGTAGCGCTGGAATGTGGTGGTGACGGATGGGTTGGTTCAGTGGCTTGTGCGAAACCGTCTACGTGGTTGGGCTGTGTGGCATCATCACCAGCCGTATCTAGATCTAAGGCGTTTAGATCTGAGACATTTAGATCTGAGGCATGTGAATTTAAAGCACTTGAACTGACTGGCGGATCGAGAATTTCTTTTGCCTGCACGGTCAGGGTTTGAATGCCGTCTTCGACTTGCTCTCCGAGAATTTGGATGCCATCTTCAAGCTGTTCGCCAAAGGTTTGCGTTCGCTCTTTCATCCGTTCGGCGAAAACTTGACTGGTTTCTTTAGCTTGCTCAGCCAGGGTTTGGGCGTCTTCTTGGAGTTGTTCGTTGAGCGTTTGAATTTCTTCCTGCGCTTGTTTGGAGAGCGATCGCGCCCGTTCTTTAAACTGACCTGTCAGCGTTTGTAAGCGCCCTTGCGCCTGTTTGGAGAGCGATCGTAACTCTGTGGTTGCCTGCCCGTAGTCTTCTTGCAATACAGACTTGGCTTTGGACAGAGTTTGTTTAATGCCAGATTGATAGACTGCAAATGTTTGAGCTGCCGTTTCAGTAACCAGAATCCGTTTACGACCGATACTGAGGACTTGGGTAGGAGGAAATTGATAGAGGTCGCCAGCAATGCCAGCCCAGCCACTTGAGGCCAACAGGTAGTGCGTAATGTTGCCCGTCTTTAAGTTGAACTGATAGTCAACGATTTTGCCAATTTTACTGCCTGTATCGCTCCACACCTCGCAGTGAAGCAACGACTCAAGCTGACGCACTTTCACCGCATCCGTTGCTTCTGGTTGGTTCTGGGTCAAAATGCCGTTCAACCCTAACGTGCTGATTTGAGCCAGTTTAAAGGCAGTTTTTTGGGCTCCAAACGCACCTGCTTTGCAGACAAACCCCAGCACACGATGAGCCGAGGGGTACATCCACATTACCTCCACTCGTCCCAGTTCTTCCATTGTGGTGCGGTCCAGCACCAATTGATGCCGCAAGTCGCTTTGCCGGACAACCTCTGGTGATGTCGTCATTGTGTCCTCCGCACTGCTGGTTGTTCGATTGGATATGTCCAAAATTTGTCCCTATCTCTTGATTTTATGCCGCCTGACGCTGAGTTGTTGATCGAAGCAACGCGATCGGCAATCAGTAACGAGCTAGTTTTGAGTTTTGAGTTCTGAGTTCTGCCTCTGCTTCCTGTGCCTCTCCTGCTTCCTGTGCCCCTCTGCTTCCTCTGCCTCCCAATACCTACAAGCCATAATCTGCCTTTTTTACAGCCTCTAAAGTACTCTACATGCGGCAAGAGGTGTACTGGCTAAGTGCTGTAGACAACACGTGAATTTGCTGAAGAGATGTTACCAAGAGATGAACTTGGGCGTTGTGTTGTCCCCAGTGATGCTGAGACGAGGTGCTTCATCCCTTTGCAGATCATTGTTTTGTTTGAGATGTGTCTATTTGAAATGACGCCTCTTTAAAACAAAACTCATTGAGGCAGCAAATGAGCGTCTCTCCGATAACGCTGTCCCTATAAACTGTGAGGAGTATTTATGCTTGAGACGATCGCGCGTACGCTGTTTGATCAGTTTGCGATTGCATGGTTATTGTTAGTTCTAGGCGATTTTTTCTCTACGTTCTGCTATCACGTACCTGAACATGTTTTCGGTCGCTTGCATCTTACAACTCATCATTCCGCTAAGAAAAACTTTCGTCACTATGCTATTTTGACGCTCAATACTCAGGTTCTGCTGGATGGCATTCTGGGTGCATTGCCCTACTTGCTGGTTGCGGCAGCGTTATGGTCGGTGTCACCGATCGGAGTGATTGGTGGACTGCTCTTTGGTCAATTTCATGTCTGGTGGAGACATGTGGCAAGTCTTGGTTGGCAAACTCCTCAGCCGATCGTGGGGCTGTGTCAGATCCTTTTGATCACGACGCCCGAACAGCATTGGCTTCACCACCAAAAGACCAGTATGGGCTACGGTGACATTTTTACCTTTTTCGATCAGCCAGCGCGATCGTGGATGCGCTTTTTACGGTTACTTCGGCTTCAACGCCGATATTACCTGTTTAGCTAAAGTCAGATTGCCACATTCACTCGATCGCCGGAGTTGATCGTTAAGGTGAGTGCTAAGGTCGGCGAAAAATCGCCAAAATATACAGTTTCGCAGGTTGCTTTTAAGCTGTGATGCGCCATTTTTTCTCATCGGGACCTTGAGATAGTGAACTTCACGGTAGCCCGGAAAATAAATGGAGAGTAAGCCCACGTCCACTGATCACGTCCCCTTACAGGGTTAAGTTCAACTCTTTTTTAAGGCTGGAATGGTGACATCGATCGTCGTTACCTTCTGTCCCAACGTGCTCAATGATGGTTTCATGGTGGCTTGATTGCCCACTACTAACGTCACAATGTTTTCTGGCTTCAAATAGGTTTTGGCAACGCGGTTAACATCGGCGATCGTGGTAGCAGCAACCCCTTTCTGGTAGCGGAAGATAAAGTCATCGGGATAGCCAAAATACTCGTAGCGCAAGAGACGAGAAAGCGTTTGGCTGGGCTGCTGGAAATTAAAGATAAACGAGTTAAGCACCGAATCTTTGGCAAACGCAAGCTCTGTTGGAGAAACAGGACTGGTACGAATGCGCTCAATCTCTGTCTGCACACTTTTGATGAAAGGCACTGTCGCCTCCGATCGCGTCTGCCCTCCCGCTACAAAAAGCCCTGGATAATCGTACTGAGGACCCCAATAGGCATAGACAGAATAGGCTAAACCCTGCCGCGATCGCACTTCGTTAAACAGCCGACCACCAAACCCATTGAGTACCTCATTCATAACCGATAGCGCTGGGTAATCTGGGCTGTTAACCTGTCCGCCCAAATGCCCAATCTGCACGTTGCTTTGAGTAAGCTGCGGTTGGTTGACCAGAAACACACCACTCCGCTTTGCCTGAGCAACTGTTGGCAGCGATACAGGGGCTTGTGTTGGCGAGGGCTGCCAGCTACCAAACGTTGCTTCTACCCGTTGCCGCATGGCTTTGCTGTCAAAATCACCCACGATACCCAACAAAACGTTGTTTGGGTAAAAATACTGCTGATGAAAGCGAACCAAATCATCGCGGGAGATATTAGCCACCGTGGCATACTCTACCGTGCGGGCATAGGGGCTGGTTTCACCGTACACCAGCTTTTGAAACTCGCGCCCAGCAATCTTATCCGGGTCATCATTACGACGGGCGATGCCGCCACGCTCTTGCGTTTTGGCAAGGTCAAGCTTATCAACGGGAAAGGCTGGCTGTTGTAGGGTTTCGGCGAACAGCGCAAAGACCTCTGGCAGATCTTCTGTCAATGTGTCGAACGCGGCACTCCCAGCCGTCTCACTCACCGACGTTTCTACAGAGGCGGCTCGTTGCTCCAGAAATTCGTTAATCGCGTCACTGGTGCGGCGTTGCGTCCCTCCCGATCGCATCACGGTACCCATGATCCCTGCTAAACCGACCTTATCAGCCGGCTCCAGTCGATCGCCCGTGCGAATGAAGGCATTTCCGCTCACTAACGGCAGTTCGTGATCTTCAACCAGGTAAACCACCATGCCGTTTGCGAGTTTGAACCGCGTATAGTCCGGTAGCTTAATTTCTGGCAGTGGCGCAAAGGTCAGATTAGTGTAATGCTTTGGGCTTTCGGCAGCGACTGGACGTAAGGACAGCACAAGCAAAAGCAGCGGCACGATCGCAAAGCAAAAGACCACTGCAATTAGTTTTGCTGCTTTCAGTTTTTTAGTTTCCGGTTTGATCGGCATAGGTTTTGTAACAGCGTGGTGAGCGATCGCCTGGTTTGAATAGTTTGGCTCAGTAGAGACACCTTTAAAGCTATCAGCGGTCAGCGGTCAGCTTTGAGCTGATTCAGTTTAACGAGATCTATTGACTGAATAGGAGCGGTTCCAACCCCGTCAAGCTTTTGGTAGCAGCTTGCCAATCGTTCGATTTTGAGGTGTGAAGGTTGCTTGGGCAATGCGTTGAATGTCTTGAGTGGTCACGGCTGCAATTTCATCCAGTTGCTTAAATAAATTGCGCCAGCTTCCAGTCTTCACCTCGTACTCCAGCAGTGATTGCGCCATCCCCATATTGGAATCGAGCGATCGTAGTAGCCCTGCCCGTGCCTGCACTTTCACGCGATCGAGTTCCAGAATGGAAACTGGTTCGGTTTTTAGGCGATCAATTTCAGTTCGCAGTCCCGCTGCCACTTCATCAACGGTATGTCCCGGAGCCGTTAGCGCGTAAAACAGCATCAAGTTCGGGAATTTATTACCCGGAAAACCGCTGAACCCTTCTGCATTGAGTGCCACCTGCTGCTTTTCAACCAATGTTTTGTAGAGGCGAGAGGTGCGTCCATCGCTTAGGATGCTGGCGATCATATCGTAAATGACATCATCGGGATGCTTGAGAGCCGGACGGTGATAGCCTTCCAGATACCAAGGTTGTGTTTCCAGCCGCAGCGTGATTTCTCGCGTCTCGGTTTGAGCCGGTTCGGCTGCCACCACTTCTGGAGGCGCAGGCTTTGCCTTATAGCGTCCAAAATAAAGCTGCGCCAGCCGTTTCACCTCGGTTGGATTCACATCCCCAACAATCGCGATCGTCAAATTATTGGGTGCGTAGTGGGTGTTATAAAACGCCTGCACATCCTTGCGTGTTAAGCCTTGAATGTCATGGTTGTAGCCAATAACGGGACGATGATAGGGATGAACCTTAAAGGCAACATCAGAAAACGCCTCGATCATTTGACCGATCGGCGAATTGTCGGTGCGTAAACGCCGCTCCTCTAAAATCACATCCTTCTCTTTGTAAAACTCCCGGAACACGGGTTCAAGAAAGCGCTCTGATTCCAGCGACATCCATAGTTCCAGCTTGTTTGACGGAAAGCTGTAAAAATAGCGAGTGGCATCCGTCGAAGTATTGGCATTCAGTCCGACACCACCTGCCTGCTCAACGATGCGTCCCATTTCGTTTTGCTTGACCAGTCGCGCTGCCTCAGCTTCCACTTTGGCGAACTCTGCTTTTAGCTTGTCACTGTCAGCTTTTTGTCCCTTTGCGATCGCTACCTGCATTCGCTCGGCGAGCTGATCTAATTTATCCAACAGTGGCGCTTCAGCTTTGTAATTGGTCGTGCCAATGCGGGTTGTGCCCTTAAAGGCAAGGTGCTCTAAAAAATGTGCCACACCTGTCTTACCCTCTGGCTCGTCTGCCCCGCCGACATTGGCATAGGTCAGAAAAGAAATCACCGGAGCCTGGTGACGTTCCAGCACGATGAATTTCATGCCATTGTCGAGCCGAAATTCGGTGATTTGCTGAATCACCCGATCCAAATACGGCTGAATAGATTGGGCAGAAGCAGGTTTACCCGTTGGCTCGGCGATCGTTTGTGCCAGTAGAGCAGCAGGGCTAAGGCTCCAGGTGAGCAGTAGCGCCATGAAGAGAAGGCACACCCTTAGCATTTGCTTCGGCGATCGCCAGGAGACAGTACGGCAAAACAATGAACGAAGTTGAGGCATAGGTACGAAAAAAGCACACAGACTACCAGGATAGCTTGTGTGTAAAAAGCAGCCGTAGAAACGCAGCTATTTTCCGTTCTGCCTTTTGCGTCATGGCTGTAAAAAATGATGTTATGGATTTTTAGCGATCAGCAGCTACTAATGCCCAACCACACGGTTGCGTCCTGTGGCTTTCGCTTTAAGCAGATTTTGATCGGCGCGCTGCAACAGGCTCAGCCCTTTCAAATCATCTCGTTCTCTAAGGGAAGCGGCACCTGCACTAATGGTGATATCGAGATCAACGCTGGGGTCGATTGCAAACGGTTGGTCGCTAATTAAATGACAGAGACGGCTACCAACCAGCAATGCTTCCTGGCTATCGGTGTTACCCAAGATAATGACGAATTCTTCACCGCCATAGCGAAAGAGGGTGTCGCGAAAGCGAAGATTGTGCCGCAGACGGCTCGAAATAAGCTGGAGTGCCCGATCGCCGACCGGATGCCCGTAGGTGTCATTGATGCTCTTAAAGTAATCAACATCCAGCATTAACACGCTCAATGCTTCTGCCCGCGATCGCGAGTTTTGCACTTGGCGCGGCAGTTCCCAATCGAGCGCACGACGGTTGTTTAGCTCAGTAAGTGGGTCTGAAAGGGCGATCGCAGACAAAATATCGTTGGTACGCATCAGTTCACGATGATTTTTCACCATGCGTAGCCCAGAGACAATTTGAGAGCTTAAAAGACGGTCTTGCTGAAGGATCACTCCACTGTCTAAAGCGTTGCCTTTTGCATCATTTTTTGGTAGCCACAGGTAAGCATCGGCTCCGCTTTCCAGTGCTTCCGCACGGCACTCCAGTTCCCAAAAACGGTCTTGCCATGACTCTGGCAGCATCTGCGCCGGATTGTCGATCAAAATACAGTAAATCCAAGCAAGACGAGTTTGCTCCTTGATTTGACGACAAAGCTCAAAACTGCCAGGTTGGTTTCCTTGCAGGATGACCAGATCCGGTTGCTGCGCCTGGATTAACGGCACCGCTTCACTAGGATTGGGTGCGCCCTCCACTGTACAACTGACTAAGTTACGAATGCGAACCAGAAGTGTTGCTAAAAAGTCATCACCTCCGACTAACAGAATCGAAGCGTCCATTGGCGTTTCAGCAGCCTAGTCTAGGAATCGGGTTCATCACTTTAATACGGTACCGGGATTTCCACTGCCGAAAGCATATATCATAGACCATTCGGCAAAAGAGATTAGAATCTTCAAACAAAGAAGTATA
>JBBSHC010000148.1:0-7220 GCA_038253425.1 Leptolyngbyales cyanobacterium
AGTAATGCCGAACACCTTCAGTTCTTACATGATCTAGACTTTGGCTCCCTGATCACCATGCCCCTGATCGTCCATGATCACAAAATTGGTGCCTTGACGCTTTGCTTGTCTCGCACGTCTGAACGCTTTTACACAGCGGCAGATCAACGGTTGGCAGAGGATTTGGCACAGCGGGCGGCACTGGCGATCGATAACGCTCAGCTTTACCGTTCTACCCAGGAGGCAGAGCAAAACCTGCGGGGGGCGCTCGTTATCTTGGGGCAACACCAGCAGCAATTGCGGACTCTCCAACGGCTGACGGATCTGCTCAACCAACGGATTACTAACTTGACCGAACTTTTGCAGGTCATGGTCGATGCCATTTGTGATGCGATTCCCAACGCTGAGTTCAGCGCAATGGTGCTACAAAACCCGTATACCGGGCTGCTTGAACTGGCTGCTGCTACCGGAACAGGTGTCGATCGTCTCCAGCTTGACGAGGCGTTTGCGCCGGGTGACGGGTTACTCGGCGAAATTTTTCTGACGGGCGGTTCTCGCTGTCTACTCCAAAAAGAGCCTGAAGGCAGCAAGCGAGACGAAATGATGGTGATGCGTGCTGAAGGGACTGATTCTCTACCGCCGCTACTGTCGCTACCGCCTTCTCTCTGTGTTGTCACGATCGAGTCTGCCCGTGCAGGCAGGCTGGGTGTCTTGGCGATCGGTAACTGGAGCAATCCGGCGACGTTTGATGATGACAACCTGCAATTGTTGATTGCCTTTGGCGAACAGGCAGCGATCGCCCTGACGAATGCTCAACTTATTAACGCCCTGGAAGAGCGAGAAGAGCGGTTAGAAGTCCAAAATCAGATGCTTGGCGAACAGAATCAAGAGCTAGAGCAGCAGCGTGAGCAAATTCAGTTTCAAAATCTCCGGCTTCAGGAGGCGTCTAAACTCAAATCGCAGTTTATGGCAACGATGTCACACGAACTACGCACACCAATGAATGCCGTGATTGGCTTTTCTCAGCTCTTGTTGCGTCAGCAGCAACTGGGGCCCCAGCAGCGTGACATGATGGAGCGCATTCTCAGCAACGGCAAAAACCTCCTGGCGCTCATTAATGACATTCTGGATCTGTCGAGAATTGAGGCGGGACGGCTGGAACTGACGCTTGAAGAAGTTAATTTGAAGCAGTTGGTAATGGTGACGGTCGAAGAACTCCGATCGCTGGTTGACCAAAAGCGCCTCACGCTGGATGTTCAGCTCAACCTGCTCAATCCTCTGGTGAGCAACGATCGCACGCGCTTACGGCAGGTTCTGGTCAATCTACTATCCAACGCGATCAAGTTCACCGAAGGCGGTGGTGTGCGAGTAGAAGTGACGGAAGTGGAGCCACATACGATCGTCCTGATGGTTCAGGATACGGGCATTGGTATTGCGGAGGCTCATCTGGAACACATTTTTGAAGCGTTTCATCAGCTTGATCAAACCCTTGCCAAAAAATTTCCTGGTACCGGGCTGGGCTTAGCCATTACTGATCTGCTGGTGCGTAAGATGAATGGCACCATTACAGTCCAGAGCGAACTGCATGTCGGTTCTACATTCCGGGTCGAATTTCCCCGTTCGGTGCAGAGTGAAAGGATGGGTAGTGAAATCATTGTTTAGTGGTCTGCCAAGCATGATTTCGGGGGTTTCAACCCGCAAAATCAGCCTCCCTTCTTGATCCCAGACCCACCAATTGAAAACTGACAAACTACTAGAGGGCAGGACTCTGGCTGCTGATCCTTACCTCCTGCCCCCGTCACCCTTCTCAAGCAACGACGCTACTCCCGTCCCTTTTGCGACCAAACACGAGTTGGCAAGCCCCAGACGTAGACGAAGCCTTCGGCAGCTTTGTGGTCAAACGTATCTTCTGCGCCGTAGGTTGCCAGGTTGGGGCTGTAGATCGAGTGGGCTGATTGGCGTCCAACAACGATCGCGTGTCCCTTAAAGAGCTTGAGCCGCACAGTACCCGTCACTCGTTCCTGACTCTTTTTAACGAACGCATCCAGAGAGTCCCGAAGGGGGCTATACCAGAGACCGTTGTAGACAAGCTTTGAGTAGGTGTCTTCGATCCCACGCTTGTAATGGATCAAATCGGCAGTGAGGGTCAAGCTTTCGAGATCACGGTGTGCTTGAATCAAAACTGACAAGGCTGGGGTCTCGTAAACTTCTCGCGATTTGATACCAACCAGGCGATTTTCGATCATGTCGATGCGTCCAACACCGTGGGCACCCACAATCTGATTCAGTTCTGTAACGAGTGCAACGGGCGCGGCAGCCTTGCCATTTAAACTGACGGGAATGCCTTGTTCAAAGCCAATTTCCACGTATTCGGGCTGATCGGGCGTGTGCTCGATCGCTGTGGTCATGGTGTAAACATCTTCAGGCGGCTCAGTCCACGGGTCTTCCAGTGGTCCGGCTTCGATCGCTCGACCCAGCAAATTCTTATCAATACTGTAGGGCGACGATTTTTTGACGGGTGATTCAATCCCGAAGCGTTCGCCATAGGCAATGGTTTCTTCACGGCTCATGCCCCATTCTCGCGCTGGCGTCAGCACTTTAATGTCAGGGTTGAGGGCAGCGATCGCCACATCAAAGCGCACCTGATCATTCCCTTTGCCTGTGCAACCGTGAGCTACAGCGTCGGCACCGTACTCTGCGGCGGCATCAACCAGTAATTTGGCAATGAGCGGTCGTGCTAGAGCGGTTGAGAGGGGATACTGATTTTCGTAGAGCGCATTCGCCTGAATGGCTGGAAAGGCGTAGTCTTTCACAAAGTCTGCCGTCGCATCAGCCACCAGAGAAACACTGGCACCCGACTTCAGCGCCTTTTCTCGGACGGGTTCCAGCTCATCGCCCTGCCCCAAATCGGCGGCGAGGGTAATGATTTCTTCAACGCCCCATTCGTGCTTTAGATAGGGAATGCAAACGGAGGTATCGACTCCGCCTGAGTATGCCAGTACAACTTTTTTGGCGCGACCCATGACTTCCTCGGTGGGATAAAACAACTGAACACCCATTATGCAGTGAATGCTTACCAATTCATGTCAGAACGAGCACAGAACAGGGAGACAACGATGCGGTAAGCACATGCAACGAGAAAGGGATGAGTTTCGAGTTAGTTCGCCTTTAGCCTTTTGCCTTTTGTCTTTTACCTTTTGCCTTTTACCTTTAAATCTACATCTCCCCACCCGCTTTACAGGTCAGTTTGCCTTCTTTCACGCCCGGTTGCCCTGTCATCGGCTTGACTTCCAGGACGGGTTGATAGGTAGGGTAGCAGCGAACGAGGATGGTATCGTCAGCGCGAGTGGCGTACAGCACATAAACGGGTTTGCCGCCTAGTACGGCTGAAACTAACTTTGGCGCTTGGGGCGCTGTGGCGATCGCTCCTTGATCAGGCTCTCGATCGGGCTGTTCCACTGGTACTGACTGCTCCAGATAGCTGGCTTGTACTGTGGCTGGCAGAACGGGTGTGGTTGCCAATAATTGTAGACAGATGGCGAGTGCGAAACCCATGCCAGCGAAAACAAACCACTCTTTAAACGGGAGTTTAAGCATGTTTTGCAGTGCTCCATAACTGATTACGCTTACTCTACCCCGTACTCACAGAAATTTAAGGGTCTTCTGCTCGTCACCTCAGTCTAGAGAGCTAAATTTTCCTGTAGATCCGGCGATCGCGCCGCAATCGGTGGACGCATAGGGCAAAATGGGCGGTGGAGACTTCAAGGGAGAGGCAGTTATGCCAATGGGGATTAACGTTGGGCGCGAAGTCTGCGGTGACTTTGACCAGGCAGAATCGCGGGAATGGTTAGTCACAAACGGCATCGGCGGCTATGCTGCGGGCACGATCGCGGGTTTGCTGACCCGTCGTTATCATGGCTTGCTGATTGCGGCACTGAAGCCACCCCTTGAACGGACACTAATGCTGGCAAAGCTAGACGATACGGCGCTCTATGGCGATCGCTTCTATCCACTCCATACCAATCGTTGGACCGATGGTACCGTTGGTCCCCACGGCTACCGCCATATAGAACGCTTTTCGCTAGATGGCAACATTCCCACCTGGCGCTATGCCTGTGCGGATGCCATTTTGGAGAAGCGCATCTGGATGCAGCCGGGCGCGAACACGACCTATGTTTACTACCAGTTGCAGCGCGCTACGCAACCGCTGACGTTGACCCTCAAAGCGATGGTGAACTACCGCGACTACCACAGCAACACGCAGGGCAATGGCTGGCGGATGACCATTGTGCCTGAGGAAAAAGGGGTGTATGTATCTGCTTATCCAGAGGCGGTACAGCTACATCTCACCAGCGATCGCGCTGAGATGACGCCCTCTCATGACTGGTACTACGGGTTTGATCTCTGTGCCGAGCGCGATCGAGGCTTGAACGATCGTGACGATCACCTCCATGCCGCTACCTTTCAGGCAACACTACAACCGGGAGAAACGTTGACGCTGGTTGCCAGCACTGAGCGGAAATTGGAACTCGATGGCGATGTAGCGCTCAAGACTCGCCGTGCCTATGAACACAAGCTTTTAGGACTATGGCACAGCAACCGTCCCGTTGATAGTCGCGACATTCCCCCTTTTGCTAATCAGTTGGTGCTGGCAGCCGATCAATTCATTGTGCAGCGATCGACCCCAGAGGAACCTCACGGCAAAACCATCATTGCAGGCTATCCCTGGTTCAGTGATTGGGGACGCGACAGCATGATCAGCCTACCGGGACTCACACTAGCGACGGGTCGTCCCGAAATTGCTCGCTCTATCCTCCGCACTTATGCCCGCTACGTCAATCAGGGCATGATTCCCAACCGTTTCCCCGATGCGGGGGAAATGCCTGAATACAACACAGTCGAGGCGACGCTCTGGTTCTTTGAAGCGATTCGGGCATATTACGGTGTCACTGAGGACGAAGATTTGGTGCAGGAAATGTTTCCCGTTCTGGCAGATATTGTGGACTGGCACTGTCGCGGTACGCGCTACAACATCCACCTCGACTCGGCGGATGGGCTGTTGTATGCAGGCGAAGCAGGGGTGCAGTTGACCTGGATGGATGCCAAAGTCGGCGATTGGGTGGTAACTCCTCGCATTGGCAAACCTATTGAAGTGAATGCGCTGTGGTACAACGCCCTGCGAACGATCGCCCAGTTGGCTCGACGCGTCGGTAAGCCCCATCAAGAATACGAAGCGATGGCTGACCGGACATTGGCACGCTTTTCCCGCTTTTGGCACGCTGATTTGGGCTACTGCTACGATGTGCTCGATGGTCCCGATGGCGATGACGCCTCTCTGCGCCCCAACCAAATTTTTGCTGTTTCACTGCCCGAAAGTCCACTATCATCAGCGCAGCAAAAAGGGGTGGTGGATATTTGTGGGCAAGCCTTGCTAACCTCGCATGGGCTGCGATCGCTGGACCCCAACCATCCTCAATATCAGGGTCGTTATGGCGGTGATCAGCGGCGGCGGGATGGAGCATATCACCAGGGCACAGTCTGGGGCTGGCTCATCGGTCCTTTTGTGCTGGCGCACTTACGCGTTTACGGCGATCCGGTCAAAGCCCGCGACTTTTTAGAGCCAATGGCAAACCAGTTCTATGCTCACGGTGTCGGTAGTTTGAGCGAAATCTTTGACGGCGATGCCCCCATGAAACCGCAAGGTTGCACGGCTCAAGCATGGACGGTGGCTGAAGTACTCAGGGCATGGTTGGCGACGGAACCAGAACGGTGAAGGAACAATTCGACTGCTAATTTTCTTCCTTAGTTGTGTCAAAGCCTTTAATGATTTGACGAATTTCATCGACTTCGATATCTTCTTGATCAGATTTTGAATAGATGTCTAACAAAACAATCAATTTATTAGATATAGACCAGTAGATGAGACGATAGCCACCACTTTTACCTCTTTGACATCACTGTTTTTGAGCCTCACTTTCATCACTGTGGCACCAACACCAGAGATTTGATCTCCTAGAAGTGCTCCAGTTTGTAATTGCTCAAGTATGGGCTGAAGATCGATCCTGATTTGGCGATACTTCTTTGCTAAGGTTTTAAGCTTGCGCTGGAACTCAGGAGTCAGTTGAATTTCGACTATGGGCGCGTCGTCAGTCAACGTCAATGCCCGCCCAAAGTTGAGAAAGAGGTAGAGTTTCTCCGGTTACAGCTTGCTGCCAGGATTTGCGAAAGCTTTCGGCAGAGAAACCTGTACTTTCTTCTTGCGGGGGAGGCTGAGTTTCTAAAGAATGCGTTTGTTGAATGATGGTGGTTAGTGTTTTTAGAAGTTCAAGCTGCTCTGTAAATGAAAGCGACTGAGCGAGATTGATCGCTTGCTGAAGTTGCGATGTCATGGCGTATCCTCTTTTTCCAATTTTACATTCTGCGTTTTCAATCTAGTACGGGTAGATTCCCCGCCGCTCTGCGGCGAAGACAGCAAACTGCAAGCCGAAGCTTCAGGTTCGGGAGCAGATCTGCTTCCATACCCCGTCCGCTTGCGGCAGGGTCAATTGATTCCGGTGTCTGATCCGCCGCACTTTTTTGAGGTACTCGCTACCGACTCGCTGCCAGTCGAAATCTTTGGGCAGCGCGGGAAACGGTTTGCCTCGGAAGGCAGATTTTTCCCAAACGGTGGCTAAAGTGGCACTGTCGATCGCACTGCAATCTTGCTCAAACGCCTGACCGAGAATCGGTGAAGCCGATTCGTCTTTCACAAACTGGACAAGGGCAGAAGCATAGCGATCGCGGATTTCGGCTTTCGATAACTCTTGGTCTTCTAGCTCATCCGTTACCAGCAGTAAAAAAGACTGCAAGGCTTGAGCGACTGCTTTCTTCGCCACCTCTGGTTTCGCCGCTGCCACGCCTTCTTTCAAACAGCCCTTAAAGAAATCCTTCACGTAGTCTTCCGCAGCCGTTTGCCCCAACTTCAAGGCTTGCTCAAAGACGGCTTTTCCCAGTTCTGTTGCGCCGACTGTTGTGCCGGACAAGATCAACCATTCCCACATACTGAGGTCTTAGAAGTGATCAACGTTCCTTCTAATATCAATATCGCATTCCCCTAAAGCGATGCCAGCAAAGCTTGAGGGGAAGTACCTCCTCACTGTGAGTCAGCAGCTTGCTCCTAGCGTACCAAAGAGATTTCCGAGGAAAATAGAGCGCGTGGAAGAGGCAGCTTTTGCCAAAGTTTTTGCATCGCGCTAATAGCG
>JBBSHC010000149.1:0-7184 GCA_038253425.1 Leptolyngbyales cyanobacterium
GTTAACCGTTCGCGGTGTTCTTGGTCAGGGCTACGCAGCGCTGCCAGCATCACCGCGTTACTACTATGCACACACACTTCTGCCAGCAGGCTGTACTGTTCCTTGGTCAGGGCAGGTCTGCGCTGCTGAAAAATACTCGCCAAGAAGTCGATCGCCTCTTGCGTCATGCTTTCATCGATCGCCTGGAAAATCTCGCGGGCTAGATAAAACTGCACAAACACCACCCGCGACACGGGTTGCTCAAAGAGCGCTGCTACAGCAGTGGCAATCGCATGAATCATTTGGCGGAGCGGCCACTGAACAATGGTGGGGATGTCTACCTGTGCCCACATCGCTTTCACCCGTTCCGTATGGCGCAACTCCATCGCCTTGAAGATGGCAGCTTTATCAGGAAAAAACTGATAGAGAGAGCCAATCGCCGTTCCTGCTTTGGCTGCGATTAAATGAGTCGTCGCCGCTGCGTATCCCACCTCATCAAAGACTGCCGCTGCCGCATCCAGAATTTTTTCGACCCGTTCTTTGCCCCGCTGCTGTTTGGGCTGACGGCGCAAGCTTGATGACCGGATGCTTGACGAACGTGAATGTTCTGTCATATCTTAAAACACGACGGATTTTTCACAATTTTATCTTTAACGGAGAACACCATGCAGTCAATGCTTCCCGGTGCGCCTTGGCTATTGGCGCATAAGTCAATGCTATCGGTGAACCAACCCCGAAAAATTTCTTTATACGGCAGTGACTACGTGATGTGGAAAGATGCGACCGCAGCGATCCATGCCTTACCCAACGCCTGTCCTCATATGGGCGCGATGTTGTCAGAGGGATGGTGTGAAGACCAAAGCGATGGGACAAGTGCGGTTGTTTGTCCATTTCATGCGTTGCAGTTTGATGCCGCAGGTTGTACAGCTTTACCCGGATCCGGCAAGAAAACATTATCTCAATTACAACCTTTAGAATTAATCATCCAAGGGGATTTTATCTGGTCGTATGGCGGCTACGAGCCGAAGATCGCCATTCCGGCTGTGTTAAATGAGATTGCAGAGCAATACTATTTCGTTGGGCATACCGCCGATCGCAGCATCGGGACGGATCTGCTAACCATGCTCCTGAACATGCATGATTACAATCATCAAAATGGCACCCATCGGGATTTGTTTCGGATTACCGAAGTGGAGTTTCATCAGTTTGTTGATGATGGGCATCATTCCCATGCGTTCTATGATATGCCGACCGCTCCCTACAGCCTGAGCGAAAAGCTGAGAAAACCTGATTTAATGCTGTTGCCCAGCACCATCAAAGCGCACCTGGAAAACCACTTTCCATCCCTGATCATTTTTTATGGTGAGATGCCGTTAGGAAAAGCTGCCCAGTGCCATTTTTTCATACCAGAAGCCGAGCATCGCACCCGGACTTATATTCTGCTGTTTGGTCAAGCTAAGCACCCTGTGTTTAAGCTGTTTGGCAGCACCTATCTTAAGTTTGGCAAGGTTGTGGTGGATCAAGATGCGGATATTCTGGGAAAGATCTACCCGAATACGCCTCAAAAAATCAAACTCAACAATGAAGTAGGCATGGACTGGGTGCGACGTAATTTTGAGAGCTTTCCTGACGTTGCAGAACCGAATCTCTCCAGGTAGACAGCAGCGCTATGACATCAATTCCTGCGCTCTCAAACTACAATACTTTCCCAGTAGGGCGGGCTACTAAATCGTTTTGCTAAAAAATCAATAAACGCTTTTGCCCGTAGCGAATATCTACGATTAGTGGAGCGTCCGGTGAATACAACAGAAGTTGGGGATCTTGAGTCCTGTGCTGTCTTGGGAGCTTTGTACTGCCATGCTTCAAGCGGCAAGTTTCGAGTTTGAAGGGTATCTAGCCCAAGTCATGCAAGCAACGCGCAGTGTGCCAACGGACTCGGTTCAGGTTGAAACACGATCGCTCTTGTTTCAAACGGCATTATTACTATGGCAAGTGTGATTGTTTCTCTTTGGAGTGCGATCGCTCCAGGTTGAAACACGATCGTTCGAGTTCCAAGCTCAGTGTTTCGAGTGCTGAGGTGCAAGTTCCGAGCAAAAAGCTCCATTGTTCGAGTCAAAAGCTCGGTGTTTCGAGCCAAAAGCTCGATCGTTCCTGTTTCAAACAGCATTGTTCCTCTTTCAAGCTCGGTATTCCGAGTTCCAAGCTCGGTGTGCCGAGTCAAACGCTCGGTTTGTCCTCTTTGGGATCGATCATGATCGAAATGTGGTGCGATCGCTCTCGTTCCAGACTGCACGTTTCAGTGTCAACGCAGCGAAACTTCCCCTGTGAGCAGACCCGTTGCCTTCATGGTGGAATGCCTTACCATAAGTACCAGTGATCGCACCTTTACCTTGTATGGCAAAACGCAAAAAAGGCAAACCGGAGTGGATCAAAGAAACGCGGGCGCTGAAGGACGATCATCGTTGGCAGACGGCACCGGGTTACAAGGTGTTTGTGGCGGGTCGCGGTGCGGTGCGGTTTGATGTGCCACGCGACTGGGTGTTTGAGCCGGATGAGAAATCGTTTAAGTTTCTCGATCGCAAGCCGCCCAACGACGATTGCCGCCTGGAGGTATCGTTTAATCAGCTTCCGGAGGGCGACTGGAGTTTGTTTCCGCTCAAAGCGACTTTGAAGAAGATTGCAAACGACGATAAGCGCGATGTGATCGCCACAAGCGACGTGATCACCCTCAAGCGGCAAACAGCTCAAATTGTGTGGACTGAGCTGAAATTCATTGATGAGGCAGAAAATCGGGAAGCCTTTTCGCGGATTTGTATTGGGTTGGGTTCTAATGTGCAGTGTTTGATTACGTTCGACTATTGGGCTGACCAAGCCGAGCATCTGACGCCCGTTTGGGATGAAGTGCTGCGATCGCTCACGTTGGGCTTGTATATACGTGATCCGCGCACGGGGCTTGCCTTCCCAGACTGATCAGCGCTGTACTGGCGATCGTTTACCTGTAAGCTCTGATACGGTCGCGCTGACCTAACCTTGCTAGCGTGAGCCAGTGATAAACAGAAGGTATGGTAATGGTTCCAACGATCGTGGGTTCAGTTGTTTCGCTCTGGCGTTACCCGGTCAAGTCGATGCTGGGCGAGCCACTGGAGTCGTCGGAGGTGACAGCGCATGGTTTGCTGGGCGATCGCGCCTATGCCCTTTGGGATGTGCAAAGCGGTCGCGTTGCCAGCGCCAAAAACCCCAAGAAGTGGGCGAAACTATTGGAGTTTCAAGCGGCATTCACCGAGTCTCCAGCGCGTGAAACCGTGCCGCCTGTGCGAATGTCGCTGCCTGATGGCGGATCGTTGACCAGTGACGCGATCGAATCCAGCACGATCCTTTCAGCGCTGTTGGGACGGGAGGTACAATTGCTTTCTTCTGCCCCAAAGGTAGCTAGTTTAGACCAGTATTGGCCCGATGTGGAAGGCACCGCCTACCAGGAAACAATTACAGAATTGTTTTTGCCACCGGGCACGTTTTTTGATTCGTGTTCTGTCCACGCTATTACCACTGCAACGCTGGCGAAACTGCAAACGCTTTATCCCGACGGACAATTTGAGCTGTGTCGGTTTCGACCCAACCTCTTGATTCAGCCTGTTTCGGATGCAGTGGCATTTGTGGAGGATGACTGGATTGGTAACGTGCTGGCGATCGGCGATCAAGTGCGCCTGAGCATTGACACAGCCTGTCCCCGTTGCGTGGTCACAACTTTGGCGCAGTGTGGGTTGCCGACTGACATGGGTATTTTGCAGACCACAGCGCAGCATCATGAAGTGATTGCAGGCATCCGTGCATCGGTGTTGCAAGGCGGCACGATTCGGTGTGGTGACTCTATTTGGTTAGAGTCTACCTAAGCTCAAGGCAAGGTGGTAGAAGTCTGGTACCTTAAGGCTTTGCTAGAAGCTCCGACCCTTGGGGGCAGCCCCCAAACCCCCGAATGCAGTGGACGGCTGCGCCCCCCGCACCGCCTCCAGACAGTATTAAGGGTGGGTGTAAAAGACTGGGATATAACAAGTCTGGGTTGGTCTACTCCAGGCTTTGCTCCCAACAAGCCGCACCGTTCGGGGGGCGTGGGGGAGTTAGGACCCCACAAAGCGGGGGGCAAAAACTTTTCTATGCCGCTGCGCCGTAGAAAAGTCTTTGACAGGGGGGCAGCCCCCGATAGCCTTTGTCAAGGCAGCCGAAGAGCGTATAAACCACTGGCTCCCATTCATACCGCCTCTAGCAACACCTGCTCTTAAGCTCCGATCGCTTGTCCAGCAACCCAACCTGTTGTCCAGGCGCTTTGAAAGTTGAAGCCGCCTGTTACGCCGTCAATGTCGAGAATTTCGCCTGCAAAGTACAGTCCCGGACAGCGACGGCTTTCCATCGTTTTGAAGTCTATTTCTTTGAGGTTGACGCCGCCACAGGTGACGAATTCTTCTTTAAAGGCACCTTTGCCGCTGATAGTGTATGCTCCACGGGTCAATTCTTGCAGCAGCAGGTTGAGCGTTTTATTGGAAAGCTCTGCCCAGCGGGTTTCGGCAGCGATGCCAACGTGGGCGGTGAGGCGTTCCCACAAACGACGCGGAATGGGGACAGGGCAACTGGTCGCGATCGCGCGTCTGGGTAATTGCGACTTCACCGCTAATAACTGCTGCCGCAGGGTATCGGGCCTGGACTGAGGTAGCCAGTTGACCAGCAATGGCGCTTGATAGTGGCTGTCGTGCAACACACGCGCACCCCAGGCAGAGAGCTTGAGTACGGCGGGTCCACTCATGCCCCAATGCGTGACCAGCAGCGGTCCAGTTTGCTCCAGACTCGTCTTTTCGCCCGTTTGCAGTCGCACATGCGCCGTCGGCACCGAGACCCCTGCCAAATCATGCAGGCGCGAATCAGCAATTTTAAAGGTAAACAGCGACGGAATCGGTGGCTCGATCGTATGACCGAGGGCGTGAGCGATCGCATACCCGTGAGGGCTGCTTCCCGTTGCGAGTAGAAGGCGATCGCACGTCAGGATATTTCCCGCCACTTCCAGGTCAAAGCCCTTCTCGTTTCGAGACACAGACTTAACAGTAGCGCCCTGCCAGAGCTTAACACCCGCCTCTTTCGCCGTTTGCAGCAGACAATCTACGATCGTTGCCGAATCATCCGTCACCGGAAACATGCGTCCATCGGCTTCGGTCTTCAGTGCCACCCCCCGCGACTCAAACCACTCCACCGTATCGCGTGCCTGAAAGCGACTGAACGCACCCCGCAGCGCCTTGCCACCCCTGGGATAATGCTGCACCAACAACGCTGGATCAAAACACGCATGGGTCACATTGCAACGACCGCCCCCCGAAATCCGCACCTTGGCAAGCGGTTGACGCGCACCTTCCAACAGCGTGATTCGTGCACCAGGATGCTCGATCGCACACGCGATCGCTCCAAAAAAACCAGCGGCACCACCGCCAACCACCACTACAGTTAAAGGCTCATCCCCCATCCTTTCCCTCACCCCTCCCCTTCTGGTTCAAAGTCGTCCTTGCCGACACCGCAAACTGGGCAGACCCACCCGTCGGGCAAATCTGCAAAAGCAGTTCCTGGTTCAATGCCGCTATCTGGATCGCCCTCTTCGGGATCGTAGACATAGCCGCAGGCTGTACAAACGTATCGCATTAGTTTTGCTCCTTCCGTTATTGCTGCATCTTACCGGAAGAGACTACTTTGACAGCATTAGTGAGTCAAATCCAGTTGGCAGAACGTTTGAATGGCTTGCCAAAGCTCACTACTGACATCCGTTAGAGCGTGATCGCTATCGAGTGCTGTGACCTGCACCCAGGGACGAGGCGTTGCAAAGTCGATGCTGGCTTGCAGGGGAATGACCTCATCCTGCCTGCCGTGCAAAATCAGCGTTGGCACCGATCGCTGTAGGGTTTCTTCACAATACTGAGCGGCATCCTGCACAAAGGCGTAGCTGAGCAAGCGGGGTTTTGCTTCACCGTGATGGTAAACCGATCGATAGCCATCGGTCTGCCATTGCTGCACCTCAGTCTCGCCCAGGCGGGATAACCAGTGTGCAAGAAAACCAAACGCTGGAGCCAGCAAAATGAGACGGACTACTTGAGTGTAACGTTCACCTAACCAGGCAGCAGTGAGTCCACCTAAACTAGAGCCGATAAGCGTAACGGGTGTGGGCGGCAACAGTGCTGAAACCTGCTGGATCTGACGGCTCAGCGTGAGGTGAGTAAAGCCGCCCTGATTTAAATCTGGGATGAGGAGGGGTTGGTTGATTTGAGCAAACCGATCGCTCAAATCCCTTGCTTTTGTCGATCGCGGACTAGAGGCAAACCCGTGGAGGTAGAGGTACAGCATGGCGAACGGCAACTAGTTTGGTTGAGGCGATGTCCGCTCTGGCACTCGATCGTCTGTCATGCGATCCTTTAATTTGTGGCGTTGCTCCAGCATGTGTTCCCCAAACTTGCGTCGCTGGTCGGGGGTAAGTACCGCTCGCGTTGCTAACATGCTTTCAAACTGAGTAGCGGCAAACTGCTGCCTCAACGTTTTCACCTGGTTGTACTTTTCCCGCAGTTGGCTCTCAGGTGCTGTGCCAGCCATGAGCGTGCGTAACTCCCGCTGTGCCTGCCGCATCGCCTGCTTCTGCCGACCCATTTTGTCTTTGTACTGACGCCGAATTACCCGCATTTTCTGCACCTGATCGGCACTCAGATTAACCTCTTTGAGCCAGCCTGGTCCATCAGCACTAGGGGCAGTAGTTGGAGCCTGCGCGATCGAGGGAAGCCGTAAAAAAGATGGCTTAGCGATCGCCACTGCACCACCCAGGGCGATGACAACAGCAGCGAGTACAGAAAGCTGACGGGGAGACATGGGAAGCACGTCCTTAAGGAAAAGATGAGTGGAGAGAGTTTAGCCATTAGCTTTAAGCGTTTAGCCTTCAGCTCTTAGCCTTAGATCAAAAAGCTTGTTTAGTTCATCGTGACGTCGCTAAATAACGGGGCTTCATCGTCAGTGCTACTGTTGAGCGTACCGCTCCAATTGTTTTCAAGGAATGTTTCCAGACTGGCAAGCTCTGTTCCACTCGGTCGGCTCGGTACCAAAGTCTGATACCCAACCATTGTGGCTACTAGACCTGCCGCGATCGCTGGGGGTACGAACCACACGATCGATCGCTGCTGTGACTGCCGCGA
>JBBSHC010000150.1:0-7175 GCA_038253425.1 Leptolyngbyales cyanobacterium
CAGTCAGGAATCAGCTTTGAGTGACTAACCTGGTAACAAAAGAGTTGACGCTTGTAGACGGTTTTCGACTCCGCTCAAACCACAGCTTTCGGAGTGCTAAGAAGCGCAGTCGCAGCCTTATCCCGAATTTGTCGTAGCAATGTAGCCACAAACAGTGCCAGTTAAGGGTGGCTGTTGACTCAGAATCTGAACACGATCGCTGCTCACAGTCGCTGCTCATTCAGGCTCGTTGCTGACCAGGCTGGCAATCGCGGTCAGTAGCGTCGTGGTGTCGATCGGCTTAGCAAGATGGCACTGAAACCCTGCTGCAAGTGCCTGTTGCTGATCATATTCACTGGCATATGCGGTGAGGGCAATGGCTGGAATTTGTCCCTGCGGTGAAGGCAGCGATCGCAGTTGTCGCAAAAACATATAGCCATCTATATCGGGCATACCAATATCGCTCAGCACGATCGCTGGCTGAAAGCGAGGGATTGTAGCCAGAGCGTCACTTGCCGCTGTTAGAGCCGTCACGATCGCACCGTGCTGCTCTAGAACAAAAGTCAGCAAGTCCAGGTTGTCGGTATCATCATCCACCACCAGCACTCGAAGCGCCTGCAAGCTGAGAGGGGGAATAACTTGCGCCTGGGTTAGCTCACGTTCGGGGTGTATCGCCATCAAGGGGAACTGCACAACCAACGTTGCGCCCTGTGCTTCACCGACGCTGTAGGCTGCAATCGTACCGCCATGTAGTTCAACCAGGTGACGAGCGATCGATAGTCCCAGTCCCAAGCCGCCAAACTGTCGCGTTGTTTTGCCGTCTGCTTGCCGGAATGACTCAAAAACATAGGGTAAAAAGTCGGCACCAATGCCTTTTCCGGTGTCGCTAACAGTGATCTGGGCGTAAGCGGTGATCGGTGGCAAGTAGCACGCTGTTGCGGCCACAGGAGACAGCCGTTCAGCTTGTTGAGTTGCCTCGCTCACGGCTTGATTGCCACTCCGCTCTACCCGTTCCAGGCGCACATCGACCCGTCCCCCATCCGGTGTGAATTTGATGGCATTAGAAAGGAGGTTCCAGATGACTTGCTGAAGTCGATTGGGGTCGCCCATCACATACCCCACGTTGTCATCCAGCTTTAGATTGATTTGCATGGCTTTCGCATCGGCGGCGAGCTGTACTGTGTTGATCGCGGCGGTAATGATGGTCGTCAAGTCAACGGGGCTAGTATGAAGGCTTAATTTGCCCTGAAGAATGCGCGAAATATCCAGCAAATCCTCGATGAGTTGTGCCTGTAATCGAGCATTGCGCTCGATCGTTTCCAGCGCGATCGCCTGTTTATTGGCATCAAGACGATGATTCGTGCGGAGGATTCTTGCCCAACCCAAAATTGGATTGAGTGGGGTTCGCAGTTCGTGCGATAGTACTGCCAGAAATTCGTCTTTCACCCGGTTGGCGGCTTCTGCTTGCGCGCGATCGCGTTGGGCAGCACGATAAAGCCGAGCATTGGCGATCGACAAAGAAGCCCGTCGTGCCAGTTCTTCTGCCAACATCAAATCCATCTGGTCATACCGCCGTCCTGATTCAGCGGCGACAAAAGAGATCGCCCCCAAAATTTGATCCTGAGTTCGCAGGGGCACCGTCATGACCGCCTTGAAGCCCACCTCTCGCAAGATGGCTAAGTGTTCGGCATCATAGGCTGCTTGCACTAGCAACGCATCAGGAATCTCTGGCAACAAGTCAGACTGCCCAGTGCGTAAGGTAAACGCCGCACCACGGGGGCTGTCAAGGTTCAGAGGATATTTTTGTCTAAGCTGGTCAGCCCATTCCAGTTTGGCAGGGTCAACGTGAGCCACGGCAATCTGCTCAATCGAGCCATCGTCTTCCACCATGTGAACCGTACACCAGTCAGCCAGATCCGGCACCGATAGTTCCGCTACCCGCTCTAAGGTGGTTTGGTAATCCAATGAAGATGACAGCAGAGAACTCGCATCTGCCAGATAACGCTGCGCCTGCTCCAACCGCACTCTTGCCGTGATATCGACCACATAAACAAGGACGCCTTCCACCTGCGCCGTTTGATTCGCGGTAGGAAGATAGTGAACGTTGTAGTAACCAGGGCTGCGATCGTCCCGACCAGGAACATTCACCGCAAACTGGGATGATATGAACGGTTCTCCCGTCGTATACAGCCGTTGGAATAACGCCACTAAGGCAGGGTCAGACTGACTAAATAATTCAGGAATGGTATGACCAAGGTGTTGCTTGCGGCTCAAGCCGTTGATTTCTGCCAGTGCCTCATTAATGGCTACAAAGCGCTGGTCGCGATCGAGAAACCCAATACCAACCGGGGATGTTTCAAAAATGGTGCTGAGCTGCCGTTGCACCTGCTCCATCTGAGTACGGGCATGACGCTCCTTGACAAGCAGTTGTTCGCGCTCAGCTTCCGCTTGCTTCCGCTCAGTGATATCTCGGATGATGCTGACAATGACTTTTTCGCCATTCACTGTCGTACTGCGGGCACTGACCTCAACAGGAAACTCGCTGCCGTCTTTGCGCCGATGGATTGATTCAAATAAGATCCCCCTTTCTCCAGTACGCTCAATTTGCCCCGCCAGCAATGCCTGAGTTTGGGGCGCTCTCAGCGCAGCGATCGGTAAAGCAAGCAACTCAGTGCGATCGTACCCATAGGTTTGAAGCGCGGCTTGATTCGCTTCGATAATCTGCCCCGTTGCGTGCAGGTACAGCACAATATCACGGCTATGCTCAGAGAGCAGTCGATAACGTTGTAAGCTCTCTGCTGCTTGCTGTCGATCGCTGATGTCCCGCGAAATCACCACAACGGCAGCGGCAGTGGCCGATGGGTCAGACTCTTGCAGCGGCGTCAGCACATATTCGTAATACCGAATACTAGCCGTCGTTTCAAAGGTCGTTTCAGTTCGCAGTGGTTGACCCGTTGCCATGACCTGTTCACGCTGGGCATCCACTGGCTCCATGACCTGCGATGGCAACCCTAACTCGCGCCAGCTTTTGCCGATGATATCGCTCGGCTGAAACCCCATCACCTGTGCGCCACCATCACTCACATAGCGATAGCGCCCCTCGCGATCGAACACATAAATGTGGTCAGTCGAGCAGGCAAGAATGGCATCGAGCGTTTTTGCTTGTTCCTGCACTTGTTGAGCCAACTGCTGCACGTGCAGGGCACACGTATCGGACTGCAAACTCCGCGCATACCGCTCAATCACTTCCGATCGAGACTGGTTTTCAGTTTCAGCAAAGGCATCTAACGCGCTCCAGGCAGTTTCAGTTAGTGACAAGTTAAACCGTTTTTTCGGTTCACCCTCCCAGCTTGTCAAAAACCTCCCTGTGGTGCTTCGTTTCATAGAGATTCACGCTATACGTAATCGGCTTACTTTCTAGTATTCAGCGTACCAAAGCTGAAATGACTCTATCGGAAGCGAGAGTCTTTTTAACGCCTTTTCTGCATCAAAAAGCGTTTTGAGTTGCGTTACCCCTACAGAAATAGAGCATTCGAGGTACGTGTTACACCTGCGACAAATCTAGTCCCGCAGGCTCACCCTACTTCTAAAAAGTCCAACTATTATCATAGAAAACGCTATAACCTGGAGAGGACCCCATGAAGTGGAGCGACCTACGCCGTAGCAGTAACGTGGAAGACCAACGAGGCGCATCCGGCGGTACAGGGAGAGCGGTAGGTGGTCTCAGCCTTGGCAGTGTGGTCATCGCCCTTGTGGTAGGGCTAATCTTTCGGGTCAACCCGTTAGAGGTGCTGGGTCTCCTTCAAGGCGGTGATGTTGCACCACCAGCCAATCGATCCGCGCAACCAATCAATGACCGAGACTCCGATTTTGTTAAAGCGGTCTTGGGTGATACCGAAGATACATGGAAAACGGTCTTTAAACAGCAGCTTAATGCTACCTACCAGGCACCGAGGCTGGTGCTGTTCAACAATGGTGTTAACTCGGCGTGTGGCTCGGCTAAAACAGCAGTGGGACCGTTTTACTGTCCATCAGATGACAAAGTTTATTTGGATATGGGGTTCTTTCGGCAGATTCAGGCAACGGCTGGACCCGATGCAGACTTTGCACGTGCCTATGCGATCGCCCATGAGGTTGGGCACCATGTCCAAAACCAGCTTGGTATTTCCACCAAAGTAAGAAAGCTTCAGGCAAACGGCAGTAAGGCAACCGCGAATGGGCTGTCTGTACGGTTGGAACTACAGGCAGACTGCTTTGCTGGCATTTGGGGACACTCCACGGCTGAACGCAAGTTAGTTGATGGGCAGGATGTAAAAGCAGCTCTGGATACCGCCACTCAAATTGGCGATGACTACTTGCAAAAGCAGGCGCAAGGACGTGTTGTGCCCGAATCGTTTACGCATGGCTCCTCTCAACAGAGAGTCACCTGGTTTGAACGGGGCTTAAAGACGGGCAAGCTCGATCAATGCGATACATTTACCGCACGCCAGTGAAAAAGCCAGTAAAGCCTACTTGAAGGCACATCAGCGTAGCGCGATCGATTGGTAAAACAGGATACCTCCTTTAATAGAAGTGAAACCAACCAGCGATCGCTATACTAACAGCGTTAGCCTACGCACGGTCAGCTCATGGTGTTCATGCCCTTCAATGTTCTGTTTACCTGGTTAGTGGGACTGTTGTCGCTGGGTATACTCGGCAGCGGCGCTTACATTCTCTATGCATGGTATGTCGGGGCGTTGGTTGGCACCGTGTATTTAGTTAGTGGACTGGCGATCGTGCTGTGGTCGATCGCAGGTAACTTGATCATCCTCTTTCTCCTCAAGCGGCGCGGCAAAGACGAACCCAAAGCCCTCCGCAACGGCACCGTGAAACGTCTGCAACGACCAGATGGTAGCGAGATTCAGGTAGAGTTTTATGGTCCAACTGACGGTCAGCCCATCATTTTGACGCATGGCTGGGGACCCAACAGCACCGTCTGGTACTATGCCAAACGCCAGTTGGGGCAACATTTTCGCCTCATTCTTTGGGATTTACCGGGCTTGGGAAAATCTACAGGACCCCACAATCAGGATTACTCGTTAGAAAAGTATGCGAGAGACCTTGAAGCGATCGTGCAGCTAACGGGCGATCGACCCGTGATTCTTCTCGGTCACAGCATCGGCGGCATGATCGTACTCACCTTTTGTCGGCTGTTTCCAGAACATTTAACACGCCGCGTGAGTGGTTTAATTCTGGTTGATACCACCTACACCAATCCTTTGAAGACGGCCATTTTTAGCAAGGTTTTACAGGCGCTTCAAAAGCCATTGCTGGAACCTTTACTGCATCTCACTATTTGGCTCTTTCCTCTAGTCTGGTGCATGAATTGGCTGAACTATTTTAATGGATCGCAGCTCGTTGGTATGTGGCTCTCTGGCTTTACAGGTACCGAAACCCGAGGGCAACTTAATTTTTCTACCTTACTTTCCCTCTATGGCTCTCCGGCAGTTCTTGCCCGTGGCACTCTAGCGATGCTTGCTTATGATGCAACAGAGACGCTCGCGCATATTCAAGTGCCCGTTCAAATCATTGTCGGCGCATCAGATATCGTAACAGTGCCGCCAACCAGTCATTACATGCATCAAGCCATACCCCACTCTGAGCTTGTTACCTTGCAGAGAGCAGGGCACATGGGTTTGATGGAGCAAAATCAGCGGTTTGCTGAAGTCGTCAGTTCGTTTAGCGCTGTTGGTATTGGTCTCTAAAAAGTTAACAGCAGGTCAAAGTTGTGTTCTGTTATTTGCACGGCTGGAGCTACCATCTGCCGCCTGCCAAACGCGATCGTGAATCTTTGGGGTTTTTGAGAAGGCTAAACCCCTTAAATAGCCGTGGTCAGTTACTAGTAAGGCTGAGGCTGCTTGGCTGAATCTACGTCAATCGCGCTCCGTGACTTTCACTACAGCCGCTCAATCTGATATAGCTGCCGCCACAGGGCTTAGGACATTGGGATCAAAGGGGGTGTGGGGGCATTGCCCCCAGCCAGGGGTGCCACCCCTGCACCCCGTCCTAACCAGAATGGCTATGGCTATAATAGTCCGGTTGTGGCTTCCGAATCTGTTAGCATTTGCAGCCGCACCATGCGATCGCCGCCACCCGTCAGTGCCGTTTCAATTACTTCACCGGAAAGAGGCGCGAGACAGCTAAGGAGCGATCGCAGATGCGGGGTACTGGAGCCACTATCCACATAAAGGCGTTCAGATAACGCGTTGAGTCGCTTCCATGTTAGGTAGAGCTTTGTGACAGTTTGCTCAAGCTGAGCGGCTTGATTGACCAAATCGGCAGCAGAACTGAGACAGCCGATGCGGAGTGCTTCTTCGAGCGCCAATTCCAGGTTGAGCGATTCATTGTTGAGCGCCTGCACATTAGTGGCAGCTTCGAGATAGCGCCACAGATAGCGGGCTTCAGAAGTAGCTTGCTTCAGCGTATCGACATCGGGCGTTTCGGCAACGGCAGCACGAAGGGCAGTCTGGTGCGTTTCTGGTAGCTTCTGCATTTCCTTCACCAGCGGAGCCAGATATTTTGCTGGGATTGTGTGATCGGCAGCTTTCTGCTTCACCTCTGTGGGCAATAAATCCGAGGTCATGGCAGTCCAGTCATCGGACAACTGACGCACCTCACGACGGGTAATGCGATCGCCGCGATGCGCTGCTTCACTGACCATTTGCTGCACTTCTGGCGACGAGTTGGCGGTTTCCACAAAGGCTCGCTTGCTAAACTGGTTCACGTCGTCTGGTTCCAGGTGACCACCATCCAGCAGCGTATCGGCGCTATTCGCCAATTCGATCATTGAGTATGCCTGACTTTTGCTGATTTCACGGTCTTTCAGCCAGTTTAAAAAGCCTGTACCGCGTCCATCGCCATGTCGCTTTTCGCGATCGCGCACTGCCCGTAGAATCCGTCCCCGCCAGATATCGGTTTGCAGGTCAAAGCGATCGCACACTTGCCAAGCCTGCTCCACCTGCTGCTGAAAATCCATCTCTGGAATCAGCTCATCTTCCGGGTCGGGCAACTGAAAATTGAGGTCGCCACTCGGCTCAAAAGCTCTGGAAACGCCGTATGTAGCGTCTAGGCGTGGGGGTGCTTGTACCATTAGCGTATCTCGGTCAACAGTCGCATCATTATGACACGCCTTGAAGGAGGCTGGAAGAGGGCGGTAG